>JBJFFR010000155.1:0-7931 GCA_051891935.1 Oscillospiraceae bacterium | reverse complement strand
TGGATTATTATATCCGAGGATTTGTCTATAGGTTGATTTGATATTAGTATTAGGTAACGCTGATCGAGCGCACCTATCTCCATTAAAAAGTATATCACTTCTGCAAAAAATGTCAAGTTTTTTTGTGTGTCCTGCGCATATTTGCATAAATCATATAGATTTTGGAATAACACATATTAAATCAGCTTTATTCCGACAGCATTTCTTGACGATACCGTGAAGGTCGAAACGTAAAGCGCAGTCGCAATGTAAGCGTCAATTCGGCGAATGTCCGACTCCGTCTGCGCAAGCGAATCAAGTACAAGACAGATGTTATCCGACGTCAGCTTGCCAAAACGCTCCGCCGCATAATCCTCAGGGATCGGATTGCCCTCATAGGTTACCTTCCTGCGATGAAGTATGACCTCCGCAATAATGTCACGCATCTCTTCGAGCGTCCCCTCGGATAAAGGATACCTCGCCTTTAGCAGCTCAAATTCAAGCATCTCATTTAATTGCTCAATTAAATCCGCTGTGTTTGTAACTCCCGTCGCATCGCTCGGCTCCGCTTGACTTGGATAAGTCTTGATATTATAAAGCTGACTATTTTTATTCTGATTAGGATAAGTATTGATCGCAGCGCCGTTGCCGTCAGCCTGAACACCGATTTCACAGCCTTCGGAAACCGTTTTTTCCGACTTCTGAACATCGCCGTATCCGACATCCGAAGATTCGACTACAGCGTTCACATATATCAAAGTCGGACGGGCAAGATACTGCTTTTTCTGTTCGATAAGTCCTGCCGATTCAAGCTCGGAGTAAACACGCGCCGCCTTGTCCTTGCCGAACCCGAGCACCTGACAGGCTTCATCTCTTGTGAAGATTATGTAAACTCTGCCGTGCCCGTCACGCCAGTTGTTTTTTTCCGACAGCTTCACCCTGTCAAGCATAAGACAGTATAAAAGCTTGCCGTCATTGGAAATATTTCTGTATTTTTCGGAAAAAAGCGCCTGCGGAAGCTTGTAGAATAAATTCTCCGTAAAATTACCCCCTTGAAGAATCTTTTTTTTCATTTTACAACGGAACAAAACTAACATACAATCACATATTTTTATTGCAAAATGCACAAAACCCAAAAAGCATAAGATCCACACGCGAAGCGACCAAAAGTTTCGTCCACCTTTTCAAAGGTGGTGGGGTTCCAAGGGGCAAAGCCACTTGGTCGCTCTCCGCAGAGAGCGAAACTCCCTAAACTATGGCATATAATTTGAATCAAAAGCAAAATCACTAACAAATCAAAAAGCGCAATTCACGAAAAAAAGGTTAAAACAGAACGTGAGAAATCAGTCTGTAAATCCGAAAAAATCGTGAATTGCGCTTGTTCTTTATGTACCGACAAGCTTTCCTTGCAAATCAAATATACGAACAAAGTGAGTATATTTGATTTGCAACACTGTATGAATAAATATGTTCAAGAAATCAGTTTTTCTTCGCATAAAATGAGCAGAGCAAAGCGATAAGCATTTTATGACGACACCGCTTGAGTATCTGTGCGAAATGTATCAAAAAACGTAGGGGCAGATTCCATATCCGCCCCTACAGAAAAATGTGTTTCACGGTCATATATAATAGCTGTTCATATTGAGTTGAAGCGTAAATTCACTCACAGTGTTCGTGTATTTACGCTTCAAGGATAGTTTGTTTTAGGAAAACAGAATTAGCACAATTTACATTAACGGTTTTAACGGCTTGATTTCTCATATCCGTTATTCCGTTTTGTTTGTGAATTGCGCTTTTTATCTGTTAATCATTACGCTATTGCTGAAAGCGTTTCGTAAAAGTTTAGAGAGTTTCGCTTTCTGCTAAAGGTCAAATTGACCTGCAACCAAGTGGCTTTGCACCTTGGAGGTCACTCTGCGAAGTCATTAACGGTACCGAGCCACAAACTTACAGTTCGCTCCAAATTATATACGAAATGGCAGCGGGGGCTCCCCGCCCTTGGAACCCCACAAGCCTTTGAAAAGGCTTGACCGAAACTTTTGGGCGCTTCGCGTGTGTTTTATATACAATTCCGAATTAAAAACCGTTGACTTTTTAAAGGAAAAAATGTATAATTATATCATAAATCTTATTTAAGGGTGGTATAAATGAACAAAAAAGAGCTTGCCGAAATAAAGAAGAATTTCGGCGAACACAGCGGCTTTTTCACGCTTAACCGTGTACTGACCGCTTACATAGATACGCAGAAAAACGTCCGCTGTCAGACGAACGAGCTGTATTCGATCACTCCCGAGGAGATCGGCGCAGTCCTTATGGAATCGCTCTCAAAGGTATTCAAGGGAAACCTCGGAAAAGGCTTGCTCGAATATCCTTTCCCTCGTGAACAGTATGACGAGGGCGGTTCGCAGAAGATTTTATGGGAAGCCGTTAAAACAAAGCTTGCCGATGAAGCGGCCTGCGCAGCACTTCTGGAAAAAATTATCAATAATCTTGCTTATGAACCTGCATATACTATCATCATCGGACACTGCTCCTACAGCATAATGTCAAGAGATAAGAATGACGACGACCTCGGCACCGCTGCCGACGAGTACAACTTTATCGTCTGCGCAATTTGTCCTGCAGTCACAAATGATGACGGACTTATGTTTGACGGCGATTCCAACTCGATCTCAAAGAAGCCGAATACCGAGCTTGTCATTGCAAGAGAACCGACAGACGGCTTCTTCTATCCCGTTTTCAGCGACAGAGCGCCCGATGTAAACAGCGTTATGTACTTCACAAAAACACCGAGAAAGCCGAATGTTTCGTTCGTTAATGATGTCCTCGGCTGCTCGTTCAGAATGAGCGCAAACGGCGAGAAGAAGACCTTCCAGCAGGTAATGCACGACGTCTGCGGCGATGAGCTGAACTATACCGTCATTACGCAGGTCAACGAAAAGCTCCGTGAATTCGTTGCCGAAGCCAAGAACGACACCGAGCTGCCGGTCGTTGACGGAAACAGAATGTACAACATCCTCTCCGATTCGGGCGTAAGCGATGAAAGGCTTGAAAGCCTGAAAACCATCTTCGAAAATAAGGTCGAAGGGGGAGTGCTCACCGCAACGAACCTTGTCGAGCCAAAGACGAAGCTCTCCACACCCGAGATCACCGTCAGCATCAGCAAGGACGCAACCGATAAGGTCAGAACCGCCACAATGGACGGCAGACGATGCCTTATTATCGACCTTGACGACCCTGCGATCGAGATAAACGGACTTGCAACAAGAATAAAGGGCAATTCAATATAAGGGAAGGATAAATATGGTAACAAAAGTAACATCACAAAATTTTGAACAGGAAGTCTTGAAGTCGGATAAGCCTGTGCTCGTGGATTTCTGGGCGTCTTGGTGCGGACCCTGTATGATGATGTCCCCAATAGTGGACGAGCTTGCAGAAGAGGAAACGAGCGTAAAGTTCTGTAAGGTGAACGTCGACGAGGAACAGCAGCTTGCGATGAAATTCGGCATCGAAAGCATACCGTCAATGCTGCTTTTCGAGAACGGCAGATTAAAGGATAAGATCGTCGGCGCAGTACCGAAAGCACAGCTGAAAAGCTTCATTACTAAAGCGTAAGTAATAAACATTCGCCGTTAACTGCGAAGCCAAGCAAAAGTTTCGTCCACCTTTTCAAAGGTGGTGGGGTTCCAAGGGGCAAAGCCACTTGGTCGCTCTCCGCAGAGAGCGAAACACCCAAAACTATAGCCAAATGCTTTCAGCAATAGCGAAATAACTATCAAATCAAAAGCGCAATTCACGAAAAGAAAGTTAAAACAGAATGTGAGAAATCATTCTGTAAACTCAAATTTCGTGAATTGCGCTTATTCTATTTTTCTATAATAAACTATCCTCGGCTTGAAATGCTTTGAGCGAAGCAAATAAGCATTTCAAGCCGACAACATTTGATACTAATCTTTAATCAACCTATAGACAAACCCTCGGCTATAATAAGTCCATTCGTCGTCAAGCTCCCTTGAAAGGCGGCAAGCCTGTCTGCGGTCGCTCTCCAAGGTAAACAAGTTTACCTAACTGGACTTTTCTATCTCTCGGTTTTGTCTATAGAACGATTAAAGATTAGTATGAGCGGTTGTGCGAAGTGTATCAAAAAACGCAAGGGCGGATATGGAATCCGCCCCCTACAGCAAAATGTGTTTTCACGTTCATATTGAGTTGAAACGTAAATCCACTCACTGCGTTCGTGAATTTATATTTCAAGGATAGTTGTTCCGATAATAAAGAATTAGCGCAATTCACGATTCTTGGGTTTACAGAATGATTTCTCACGTTCTGTTTTAACCTTATTTTCGTGAATTGCGCTTTTTGGATTTGTTAGATATTACGCTATTGCAGAAAGCGTTTCGCTAAAGTTTAAGGAGTTTCGCTTCTGCGGAAGCGACAAGGGACGCTGTCCCCTTGACCCCTGCAAGCCTTTGAAAAGGCTTGACCTAAACTTTTGCTTGGCTTCGCAGTTTATCCCAAGATCATTCTGTCGTTGATAGCGGATGTGCCGCCGTCTTCTTCAAATTTCTTTAGCAGATCTTCGACGGTGAGCTTCTTCTTTTCTTCGCCTTCCGCTTCAAATATGATCCTGCCGTTATTCATCATTACGATCTTATTGCCGTGCTTGATCGCATCGTGCATATTGTGTGTTACCATAAGTGCGGTAAGCTTATTCTCCGAGATGATCTTATCGGAAAGCTCAAGCACCTTTGCTGCTGTTTTCGGGTCAAGTGCAGCTGTATGTTCGTCAAGAAGAAGCACCTGCGGCTTTTTCAGCGTTGCCATAAGCAATGTGAGTGCCTGACGCTGACCGCCCGAGAGAAGTCCTACCTTTGAGGTCATTCTGTCTTCAAGTCCGAGTTCGAGCATTTTGAGCAGCTCGTGATACTCCTCACGCTCCTGCTTTGTGATGCCCCATTTGAGCGAGCGGCTCTGTCCTCTTCTTGCTGCAAGGGCAAGGTTTTCCTGTATTTCCATTGTAGCGGTCGTTCCCGTCATAGGATCCTGGAAAACTCTTCCGAGGTACTGCGCACGTTTATGCTCGCAAAGTCCTGTTACGTCGATTCCGCCGATCTTGATCGAACCCGAGTCAACAGGCCACACGCCTGCGACTGCGTTGAGCGTTGTGGATTTGCCCGAGCCGTTGCCGCCGATAACCGTACAGAAGTCGCCTTCGTTGAGTGTGAGCGTAACGCCGTTGAGCGCTTTCTTTTCGTTTATTGTTCCTGCGTTGAAGGTCTTTTTAATGCAGTTTATCTCAAGCATTTTCCGAACCGCCTTTCTCATTTATACTTTCTGCGGAATTCTTTGCAGCTGCACGGAATGAATTCTTCGATGTCTTTTTGATGTAGGGGACAGCGAGGAATACAGCAACGACGATAGCCGAGAAAAGCTTTGTGTTCTGCGTTGAAAGTCCGAGCCAGAGAACTATCTGGATAACGATGAAGTAGATGATAGCGCCGATTGCTGTGAAAGCAAGTCTTCCGCTGAAATTGAGGTGCTTGCCGAGGAAAAGCTCACCGAAAACTTCACCGATGATAACTGCAGCAAGTCCGATTACGATAGCGCCTCGTCCCATATTAACGTCGGAGTTGCCCTGATACTGTGCAAGAAGTCCGCCTGCAAGTCCGACAAGTCCGTTTGAAAGGATAAGTGCGATAACGGTCGATTTTTTCGTGTTGATGCCCTGCGCACGAGCCATATTTGCATTACAGCCCGTTGCACGGATAGTAAATCCGTATTCCGTTCCGAAGAACCAGTAGAGCACTGCGATGATAGCCGTTACAACGATAACGCCCTTGAGAATTGTCATAGGGATAAAGCGGAGCGACATAAAGAGAGGATACTTGTCAACGTTGATAGCTGTGTTGGCCTGTCCCATAATGTCAAGGTTGATCGAGTAAAGAGCAAGCTGCGTGAGGATACCTGCGAGGATGCCGGGGATGCCGAGGAGAGTGTTGAGAAGTCCCGTTATAAGTCCAGCAAGGCAGCCTGCGAAAAATGCGCATACAATTGCAAGCGGTACGGGTACTCCGTTTAAAATAAGAACGACTGCAACAGCGCCGCCCGTTCCAAGACTTCCGTCAACGGTAAGATCGGCGAAATCGAGGATCTTGTAGGTTATGTAAACGCCGATGGCAAGGATTCCCCAGATAAGACCCTGGGCAACCGATCCCGGAAGTGCGTTCACGAGCGTCATAATGTTCATAGAGCAAATTCCTTTCAAAGTTGTTGTGAAGCTTAAGTTTTAATTAACACATAAGGGAACCTCTAAAAACCTCCTTCACGGCATATTTTCTATGACTTACATCATCTGCTGCGTTAACAAACCTTGTAATACATCAAGTATTACTGCGGTTTGTTGCCTTGCAGCTGATGTAAGTCATGTACGAAAATATGCTCGTGTCCCGGTTTTTAGAGAACCCCATAATTAAACTTAATTTGGAAACGGAACAGATCAAAAGACTGCTCCGTTTCCGCATTAAGTCTGATTAAAAAATATTATTCAGCAATTGCAATGTAGTCATCGGGAACTGTAACTCCGAGTGTGCTGCAGATCTCTGTGTTGTATTCCTTTACAACGCTGGGAGCGTAACGGATCTCCATTTCGCCGGGGTTTGTGCCCTTGGTGAGAACTTCGTAAGCCATTTCGCCTGTTGCTGTACCGAGGTCATAGTAGCTGATGGAAAGAGTTGCAACGCCGCAGCCCTTGCAGATACCCTCTTCGCCTGCGATAACGGGGATGCCTGCAGGAACGCAGATGTTCTTGATGATCTCTGCATTGGAAGCCATTGTGTTATCGGTAGGAACGTAGAGAACGTCGCATTCGCCGATAGCAGCGTTTGTGATGGACTGGATCTCGTTGCTGTCTGCAGCTGTGTATTCCTTGAAAGCGATACCGTCAGCTGTGAGAGCTTCGCCGAACTTCTGTGCCTGGAACTTGGAGTTTGCTTCGGAAGAGCAGTAGAGGATACCTACCTGCTTAACATCGGGGAAAAGCTCCTTGAGCATCTTTTCCTGCTCGTCGATAGGAGCAAGGTCAGCTGTACCCGAGATGTTTGTGCCTGTCTTGCCTGTCCAGTCAGCAATGTCAAGTGCTGTGCCGTAGTCGGTAACGGAAGTTCCGAGAACAGGGATGGAGTTTGTAGAAGCAGCTGCAGCCTGGAGTGCAGGTGTAGCGTTTGCAAGGATAAGGTCGTAGCCGTTGGAAACGAAGCCCTGGCAGATAGTAGCGCAGTTAGTGCTTTCGCCCTGTGCGTTCTGCTCATAGAAAACAACATTGTCTGCGCCGAGGAGTTCGGTGAGCTTGTCCTTGAAGCCCTGTGTAGCAGCGTCAAGAGCAGGGTGTTCAACGAGCTGGCAGATACCAACGTTGTAAACCTTGTTTCCGTCGTCAGCAGTCTTGCTTGCGCAGCCTGCGAATGTCATTGCAGCAGTAACGCAAGCGAGTGCGCAAGCTGCGATCTTCTTGATGGATTTCATAAACATTCCCCTTTTTAAAATAGTATGATATTAATAATAGTATAAGTCACCACACTTTAACAAAACAAACCGCACAGACTTTAGCAATATGTACCGTTAAACTCTGCTGCGCTTTAAATCTTTAAAGCCTATAACTCATACGTTATTATTATAGCATCTCTATCGACAATTGTCAACAGTTTTAAACCGCCATTTAAAGAAATGCGTAATGCGTAATGCGTAATTCGTAATTATTATGCGCTGCATATTTGATAAAATTGTAAATGGCGGTTTTCTTACCCCGATGTTGGCGATACCTTTGCTAAACGGAACGGGCGACAATTAAGTTTTTGAAATACACCGAATTCTTGTAGTGGCGGATTCCATATCCGACCATTATTTTAAATAATGTTCGGAACAAAATAATTACGCATTAAGCATTACGCATTACG
>JBJFFR010000154.1:0-8028 GCA_051891935.1 Oscillospiraceae bacterium | reverse complement strand
CCTCGGAAAAGTCGATAAATCTGCTCATCTGCTTTTTGAAACATTCAACGTTGTGGTCGATAGTTTCCTTTGTCATCATCTTTCTCATATCGGTCTTGCCCGAGGGGTCGCCGATCATGGCTGTGCCGCCGCCGATAAGAACGATAGGCTTGTTGCCTGCCATCTGCAGACGCTTCATAAGACAGAGCGCCATAAAGTGTCCAACGTGAAGGCTGTCCGCTGTCGGGTCGAAGCCGATATAGAACGTAGCCTTTCCGTTGTTTATCATTTCGCTGATCTCCTTTTCATCGGTGACCTGTGCGATAAGTCCTCTTCTTACAAGTTCTTCGTATAAAGTCATTTTTCATTTCTCCTATATATATATAAATTTTTTTGATACCTAAAGCTTTACACATAAACGATGAAATCAAAAACTGATCTCACGGATATCACGACCTTTCAAAGCAGAGTTTATCTCTTCTCCAAAACAGATATTGCACAATAATGCAGTATATCAAAGCTTTCGGGAGCGATCTTTTCAAGCAGCGACAGATGCTCACGTTCAAAAGCTGCGATCTCTTCATCGGTAAGCGATGCGCCTATCCCTCGGCAGGCTTTTATCCGTCCGTTCCAGCTTTCACGGGTGAACGGGACATTAACATCAAATATTTCGCTGTGATTTTTTTTGAAATAGCTGTTGTAGACTTCGGGAATATATATTTCCTTTCGGGTATCTCCCTTCCCCGTCCACTTGGGGTTATATTTCAGCACAAGCTCTTCGCTTGCACCTGCAATTTTATCCTCAAACGGCAGCCAGCCCATATACAAGACTGCAAGCTTTCCGCCATCACAAATCAGCTTTGAAAGCTTCGGAGCGGTTATGTTATGGTCAAAGTAGAAAAAGCATTGGCAGGCTGTTACCGAGTCAAAGCTTTCATCGGGGAAATCAAGCTTTTCGGTCGGACAGCAAACAAAGCGGATATCCATATTCTCTTTTTCGGCAAGCATTTTCGCCTGCGCTATCTGATTTTCCGAAATATCCGTTCCTGTAAATCTTGCGCCGTAATGATACATATTTCGTGGAATAACTCCCGTTCCCGTTCCGATATCAAGGACATTCTGCCCCGAGGTGCAAATCCCGAGCGAGTGAATTTTATCATAGAGCTTTTGAGGGTAGATATCACGGTACTTTGCATAATCCGATGAAGTCCTCCCCCAGTCAAATGCCTTTCCGTTGTCGATATCATTCATAACGGACATAATATCCCCCCCTAAAAACAAAAATCCCCCTTGAAAGCATTAGCTTCAAGAGGGCGAATTATCGCTGTACCACCTCAGTTTATCCGCAGAAAATGCAGACCTTTAGGGCGCTGTAACGGGCGCAGACCGCATATCCCTACTGTTATTTCGGGACACAAGCTCCAAGATGTAATTCACGAAAAAACGGTATCCTTTTCCACCTGTCAAGGACTCTCTTTGACCGTTTGGCTTTTTCGCTTAATGGGTTCTCTTCACAGCCTTTATTAACAATGATTTTAACATACCTCACAGTATTTTGTCAAGGCTTTCGGCGAAAAAATAATTTTGTAAAAGATTATTGACAAATATATACTATTTATTGTATAATATATGCAGATATTTTTTGAGAGGCAAAGACAAATGAGATTTGAAGGATTTTCAACCGAAAATAAACGAATTTCAAAGTGTATCCCTACGACTGCGGACACGGTCATAACGGATATTTTAAAGCCGCAGGCAGAACGTTCATCGGCGCTCGGTCTTGGACTGAATACAGACGGGATAATACCCGTTTATTTCTGCGCACTTATCGGCTCTCCTGCCGAAGAGAATCTGTCAGGCTATAAAAACGCTCTTTTTACGCTTCGAGAGGATCTTATCCGTTCGCCGAAGTTTCTTATATTTATCCCCGGAGCAATGAGTGCTCCTGTGCCGCAGGAAAAGGTATATTTTGACGCTGTCGCACGAGGAAATGTTGATGAAGCTGTTTCCGACCTTTCGGCACTTATAAAAATCGGAAACGACAGCAAAAGAACCGATGAAGCAAAGCGAGTATTTAAGGAAAACGCTGCAAAATATGCTTCGGCAGGCTTTGACGCTTTATTTGAATACGGAATAAGAACTATTACATGGCTTAACCGCTGCACATCTTCCGAGCAGTTTGCAAAAAGCCTTGACGATGATATCCCTGTTGTTGTCTTCTACGGAAGCGCAGGCGAAAAAGAGGTAGAATTCCTGCATTTTCTTTCAAGAGTCGGTTTTGACGTTTTTGTTATTTCGACTTCAAAGGCTTCGCTTGAAACACTCAAATCGGGAAATGATGAAAGCCGTATGCAGATATTTGAATTTGCTGCTGACGGTGAGGAATTTCCTTTCCCCGACAGGCTCATCCGCTCCGCTAAAGCTACGATCGCATACAGCGCCGAGCAGGAGCTTAACAGCTTCATGTACAGCAACACCTCGATATTCAGGGATTTCCAGTTTTCCGATATGCAGGCGCTTACGCTCAGAACAACATACGAAGAGCTTGATATTCTCTGGCACCAGGCAGCGAAATACCGCACGGGTTTTGACGTTATAAAGAACAAGACGGCTGTTGTCCCGAACATTTTCGCAAAGATAAGCGGTGTTCGTGACGGTGATTTGGACGATTACTGGGACGGCGTAAAAATGAAGCTTTCTCCCCTTACAAGGGTGATATACAAGGCTCCGTCCTACGATAAATTTCCGCCTTCCGTCTATACGGCGTTCAGAGCGTTTTATGACGGCACGAAAATAAACATAGAAAAGCTCAAGGATTCCCCTGCGAACGCATACCGTTTCCTTTCGGACGATCTGCAGCTGCTCATCTTCCATAAAATGCAGGAAGCTATCGACAGCGGTCTTCTCCTGCTTGAAGAACACGAGCTTGTACCGCTTGTTATTTACGTCGGTCTTGCTATTGAGCGTGAGATTTTGAAAATACTCCAGAAATTTGATTTCACAAAGGATATCCCGAAAATAGTCGTTATAGACACTATTGAGGACACCTTCAGCAAGGTAGAGTGTATCCAGCTGCTTTTGTTCAATCTTCTCGGCTTTGATATAATTGTTTACACGCCGACAGGCTATAAAAACCTTGAAACATATATCTCCCCCGAGGCATTCACCACGTTCTCAATGAACGAATTCAAGTATAATGTCCGCATCCCACGGTTCAAGATCCCCGACACCATTCCCGAACCAAAGGGAAACGGCGGATTATTTAATAAACTTTTCAAGAAAGGACGCAAATAATATGGGTTTACAATTCACACCGTCATCCGAGCAGGAGGCAGCAGCACAGACAATAAGTGTTGACGCTGCAGAGGTCAAGGCAGCTCCGAAGATCGAAACTGCTCCCGAGAATTTCTCAATGGTAGAAGTTCAGCAGAATATCAAAAATGATCTCGTTAAGAATGAGGCTGTTCAGAAGCTCGTTGATTCCATCAACATCAACGATGTCAACTCCATTGTAAAATTCGGCAACGACGCTGCAACAGAGATATCAAAGGCTTCCGATCAGGTACTTAATGCAATGAATATGAAGCAGATAGATGACTCGGGCGAAATGCTCGCCGCTCTCGCTGCTGTTATGGAACAGTTCGATGCAAAGGAGCTTACAGAAGAGCCTAAAAAGGGATTTTTTGCAAATCTCCGCAAGCAGATCGACAAGCTTCTTGAAAAATATCACACTATGGGCGAAAATGTTGACCGCATCTATGTTCAGCTCAAAGGCTATGAAAAAGAGATCGAACAGTCCAACGTAAAGCTTGAACAGATGTACAACGCAAACATCAACTACTACAAGGATCTTACCCTCTATATAATGGCAGGCGAACAGGCTTGCGTAGAGCTTGATCAGTACATTGAGGAATACAGAAAGAAGCTTGAAGACAATCCCGATTCGGGCGCTGTTGCAATGGATCTCCAGAGCCTTGAAAATGTCCGTGAGATCTTCCAGCAGAGAGTTATGGATCTTAAGATCGCAGAAAACGTTGCTATGCAGACCGTTCCTATGCTCAAGACCATGCAGTATTCCAACCTCAACCTCATCAGAAAGATCAACTCCGCATTCATTATCACAATGCCTGTTTTCAAGCAGTCACTTGCGCAGGCTGTAATGCTCAAGCGTCAGAAGATTCAGGCAGATTCAATGTCCGCACTTGACGAGAAGACAAACGAGCTTCTTGTAAAGAATGCTCACAACACCGTTGAACAGTCCAAGACTATCGCAAAAATGGCTTCCGGCAGCTCGATAAAGATCGAAACGCTTGAAGAAACATGGCAGACTATCGTCACCGGTATTGAAGAAACAAGAAAGATCCAGGAAGATGCAAAGATCAAGCGTGCGGAGGACTCCAAGCGTCTTGAAGCTCTTAAAGAGGACTATAAAAACAAGCTTGAAGCTACAAGGCAGGTATATTGATTCCGAAAACCAAATGGGAAACGGCAGATTTTTATTGCCGTTTCCTTTTCTTTTTGTTAAATCTTCATATTGCAATATCTTCGGTAATAAAGTATAATATATGTATATGCAATTATGTTTTGGAGGATAATTATGTGCGGTTTTGTTGGCTTTACAAATACAAAGGATAATTCCAATCGTATCATCGAAGATATGATGGATAAGATACGTCACCGCGGTCCCGATTCGGGCGGAAAATATACCGACGGTGATATAGCTCTGGGTTTCCGCCGTCTGAGCATCATCGACATCACGGAATCGGGCGACCAGCCTATCTACAATGAAGACAAAAGCAAGGTACTTCTTTTCAACGGTGAGATATATAACTTTCAGTCTATCCGTGAAGAGCTTCTCGCAAAAGGACACAAATTCACCACAAAAACCGACTCGGAGGTTCTCCTTCACGGCTATGAAGAATACGGTGAAGCGCTTCTTGACAAGCTTCGCGGAATGTTTGCGTTTGTGATATGGGACACTCGGACAAAGGAGCTTTTCGGCGCAAGAGATTTCTTCGGGATAAAGCCGCTTTACTATGCCGTAATGGGCGATACTTTCATGTTTGGCTCGGAGATAAAGGCTTTTCTTGCTCACCCCGATTTTAAAAAGGAGCTTAACGAAACAGCACTTGAAAACTATCTGACTTTTCAGTACTCCCCAACCAACGAAACATTTTTCAAGAATGTTTACAAGCTTCCTGCTGCTCACTGCTTCAAATACAAAAACGGTAAGCTTGATGTAAAGCGCTACTGGGATATCAACTTCAACGCAGACGAAAAGCCCGACATGGATGAATGGGTCGACCGTATTTCCGATACATTTAAAAATTCAGTTGAAGCGCATAAGATCGCTGATGTTGAAGTCGGAAGCTTCCTTTCAAGCGGCGTTGATTCAAGCTATGTCGCATCCGTTGCAAATGTTGACAAGACCTTTACAGTAGGCTTCGGCAATGATGAAAAATACAACGAGATCGGCTGGGCAAAGGAGTTTTCACAGTATATCGGCAAGGAGAATATCAGCAAGGTCATCTCACCCGAGGAATACTGGGGCAATATCAGAAAAATACAGTATCACATGGATGAACCGCTCGCAGACCCGTCCTGCATAGCACTTTACTTCGTCTGCAACAAGGCTTCGGAGTATGTAAAGGTCGTGCTTTCGGGCGAAGGTGCTGACGAGATCTTCGGCGGATACAATGTTTACAAGGAACCGCTCGGTTCACACGCTTACAAGTCGCTTCCAAGATTCATCCGCAAAGGTATCGGAAACGTTGCTTCTCATCTTCCGCAGAAAAGAGGCGTAAACTTCCTCGTCCGAAACGGCAAGGAGCTTGAAGAGCGGTTTATCGGAAACGCTTATATGTTCACTCCGCAGGATCGCAAAAAGCTTCTTAAAATCAAGACAAATGCACCCGATCCGACCGCTATCACCGCACCTTTCTATGAAAAAGTCAAGGACAAGGATCAGATCACAAAGATGCAGTATCTTGATCTTCACCTTTGGATGACGGGAGATATCCTGCTCAAAGCCGATAAAATGTCTATGGCAAACTCTCTTGAGCTTCGTGTTCCTTTCCTCGACAAAAAAATAATGGAGCTTGCTGAACAGATACCGTGGAAATACCGTGTAAGCACAGAAAACACCAAGCTTGCAATGCGTCAGGCTGCTCTCCGTGCTGCACCGCCGAAAACCGCAAACAAAAAGAAGCTCGGTTTCCCCGTTCCTATCAGAGTATGGCTCAAAGAGGATAAATACTACGGCATTGTAAAGGATTCGTTCACCTCCCCTGCTGCCGAAAAATTCTTCAATACAGACCTGCTCGTCAAGCTTCTTGACGAACACCGTGAAGGAAAATACGACAACAGCAGAAAGATCTGGACAGTTTTCATCTTCCTGCAGTGGTACGCTGTTTACTTTGAAGGTGCATCAATATAATAGTATAAAAATGATCCCGAAAACCGTTTTATTTTGGTTTTCGGGATTATTTATTTTAGAGGTTCCCTTTAGTTTAAAAATGTAAGCTGATCCGCATCGGCGATATCCTTTGCAAGCGAGCCTGCAGCAGGAATAGTTTTAACGTAATATTTTGCATATAACGCTTTCTTTTCCTCGGAAACGGTCTGCGCTCCGATGACCTCTGCCTTTGCTTTGAGAGAAACGACCTGAACGCCTATCGTATCACGGGTCGATTTCGGAAGTATCATTCCCGTATTAAACACAACTGCTCTGCCGTTCGAGGTTGTAAGCAGCACATCTTCGTTATCGGAAACACAGAACATTGCAACGAGCGGCGATTTATCGCTGTAAGCATTTGCAAGCTTCTTTCGGTTTGTCTTTGTTTCGTAAGCATTGAGCGGAACCTTTGCAACCTTTCCGTTCGCAAATACCATAATAAGATAACCGCTGTAATCATTGGTCACGATCATCGAACGGAAGTTTTCGCCGTCATCAAAGCCAAGCTGTGCAGGGATATAAACGCCAAGCTCGGAAGCCTTTGTATTCTTGAAAAGCGAGGTCTTGCTCTTATATACCTGCGCCTTATCCGAGAAGAACAGCAGATCGCTTCTGTTTGTTGTTTCGATAGAATCAATGATATAGTCGCCCTCTTTGAGCTTCTGATCGCTCGACATACGGAGCGACTGCGGAGTGATCTTTTTGAAGTAGCCGCTCTGTGAGATGAAGAGGTTCACAGCAAAATCGGGCGTATCATCCTCTTCGGCTTCTTCCTCTTCTCCTGCTGTATAAATGAAGAGCGTTTTTCTCGGCTGACGGTACTTGCGGCTGACTTCGTTAAGCTCGTCAATGATAAGGTTCTTGACCTTTTTGTCATCCTTGAGGATACCCTCCATTTCGGCAATAGACTTTTCAAGGTCTTCGATCTCGGCTGTACGATTGAGGATATACTCCTTGTTAAGATGACGAAGCTTTATTTCGGCAACATAATCAGCCTGTGTTTCGTCTATTCCGAATCCGATCATAAGGTTGGGAACTACTTCCGATTCTTCCTCTGTTTCACGGACGATCCTTACAGCCTTGTCAATATCAAGAAGTATTTTTTTCAAGCCTTTGAGCAGATGAAGCTTGCTCTTTTTCTTGGAAAGCTCAAAATATATCCTGCGCTTTACACATTCTTTACGGAAGGCTATCCATTCTTCAAGTATCTCACGAACGCCCATTACCTTCGGCATTCCGCTGATAAGGATATTGAAGTTGCAGGCATAGGAATCCTGGAGCGGAGTCATTCGGAACAGCTTTTTCATAAGCTTGTCGGGATCGACGCCCTTTTTGATGTCGATAGCGATCTTCAGACCGTTGATGTCGGTTTCGTCACGGATATAGGATATCTCACTTATCTTTCCGCCCTTTACAAGCTCGATTATCTTGTCCATAATTGCTTCGATAGTCGTTGTAGGCGGTATCTCCGTTACTTCGATACAGTTAGAGGATTCGTCATAGTTGTACTTTGAACGTATCTTTATTGAACCTCTGCCCGTTTCATAGACATTTTTCAGCTCATGCTCGTCATATATCATGAAGCCGCCGCCCGG
>JBJFFR010000153.1:0-34306 GCA_051891935.1 Oscillospiraceae bacterium | reverse complement strand
CGATAACGCAGCAGGTCTCGCAGTTTCCGAAAAGATGAGAGCTCAGATCTCCGGTATCAACCAGGGCGTTAAGAACGCACAGGACGGTATCTCAATGGTTCAGACTTATGAAGGCGCTCTTACAGAGACCGACTCCATCCTTCAGAGAATGAGAACTCTTGCTACACAGTCTGCTAACGGCACATATCAGGACGACGTTGACCGTGAAGCTATCCAGCTCGAATTTGATCAGCTCAACGACGAACTCAACCAGATCGCTGACACAGACTTCAACGGTGTTATCGTTCTTAACGGCGGTGAAATGGCTGACGGTACTAAGGCAGACGGCGCAGGTAACATCAACTACGCTACAGCTGTTCGTCAGGCACAGCAGGTTGGTACAGCTGGCGGCTTTGTAAAGGCTATTGACTCCGCTAACTATAAGGGAACAAACAGCGAAACTGTTACGTTCACAGCAAGCATTGATGATGACGGCAAGGTTACATGGACTGCGAGTGATGGAGCTAAGAGTACAGTTGGCTATGTAACAGCTGATACAGAAAACAATGCACAGGGTGGTTTTACATACGACGGTGCTGTTGTTACAGTAGATACAAGCAAGATCGTTGCAGGTGATACGATCACGATCAACTTTGAGAAGAAGACTGAAGCTGAAGGAACACATCCCGGTACAGTTGGTTACAACATCGACCTCGGCAAGACCGGTGGCGATAAGACAAGCGGTGCTGCCGGTGTTTCATCCGCAACAATCGCACTTGCAACAACTGCAACAAAGGTAACAAGCCAGGAGATCGCAGATGCTTTCAATGCTCTCAACGGTATTACAATTGCTGATACATACGCAAAGGATGGTACAACACCTGCTTCCACGACTGTAAATGGAGTTACTATTCCTACTGGTGCAACTCCTTCTGAAATTGGTAAGGTTGGCGAAGGCAAACTCCTTATTGATAAGGATAAGAAGATCTGGTATCAGGATAGAGGCGGCACAAATTACGAATTGGCTACTATTACAGTAGGTAAGATGGCTAACGGCGCAACAAACGCAGGCACAGTTACAACAACTGTAAACGTTGGTCAGGCAACATATAAACCTGCAAGCGATAAGGCTATTCAGCTCGTTGAACCTGATGGAAAGGTTTCACAGTCCAACTCCAACACAGCTTCCACAGCTACTCTTACATACAAGGATAATATCACTCTCCAGGTTGGCGCAAGAACAAAGGACAGCGTAAACTTCACATTCTCCTACGAGTCCAAGGGTCTTGGCGATCTTAAGGCTGATATGAACTGCTCCGCAAGAGGACTTGGAACTGACAAGCTTTCACTTGCTACACAGGAAGCCGCTAACGCTGCTATCGACAAGATCGACAACGCTATCAACAAGGTTTCCATGGTAAGAGGTACATTCGGTGCTATCCAGAACCGTCTCGAACACAAGATCGATAACCTCAATACTACAAGCGAGAACCTCACATCCGCTGAGTCCAGAATCCGTGATACCAACATGGCAGAAGAAATGATGAACTTCACAAAGAATCAGATCCTCAGCCAGGCTTCACAGTCCATGCTTGCTCAGGCAAATCAGCTTCCTCAGGGCGTTCTCTCACTTCTCCAGTAAGAGATCAGGATTTGAGATCAGCTTAAAAACAGCTTAAATAGCTTAAAAGCGAGTTTGAGCGGCTGTCCGCAAGGGCAGCCGCTTTTCTTGTAAATATCTATCAGTTTTGAGTATCATGCAATAAAAATGATATTGAAAAGTGGTATTGATCAGATAATATAATAAACGGAGGAAAAATATCATGCTTTTGTCGATAGGAATGATAGTAAAAAATGAAGAAAAGTATCTTGAACGATGTCTTACAGCATTAAAGCCGATACTTGAAAATGTTGACAGCGAGCTTATTATCGCAGATACAGGTTCAACGGATAATACAGTAGAGATCGCAAAGAAATTCACCGATAAGGTATATTATTTTGAATGGATCAACGACTTTTCGGCTGCTCGTAATTTTACTATGGAAAAATCTGTCGGCGAGTGGTATATGTTCCTTGATGCAGATGAGATCTTTCAGTCCTGTGATGAAATTATTCGTTTTTTTAATTCGGGTGAATACAAAGCCTTTAGAAGTGCGTCATATAAGATCCGCTCATATTTAGATGAAAACAATTTGAATAAATATACCGATTCGGTCGCAATGCGTCTTACAAGACGTTCTACCGAAATTAAGTTTATCAATAAAGTTCATGAGGCAATATCTCCGCTTTATCCACCAATAAAGATGCTCGGTGACATGGTTGACCATTATGGCTATTTTTTCATCAAAGATGGACAAATGATTGAATTAGCTCGTACCAAAAGTAAGAGAAATTTAGAGTTATTATTGGAAGAGCTAAATGAACCTTCTGTTGAATTCAGTGTTTACAGAGAGATCTCAGATTGCTATAAAATGATAGATGATGAAGCAGTTGTTCTAAAATACCTTGATATGGGACTGGATTTGCTTGATCATAAAGATATTGCAATAACGCAATATTTCAGTGCAAAAGCAATATGTTTATATGATATGAATAGATATAATGAACTTGTAGACTTTTGCGATCAATATTTCGAAGAGAGCGCTTTTTTCCGGAAAAAGCCAATTGCAACCGATGTAGATATGTATGCTCTTCGGGCAGCAGGGTATTTCTGTTTGGATGAGTACGAAAAAGCTCTTGAGGACTATTTTGTATTTTTTCCTATTTATAAGGATTATCTGAATGGGAAGCTAAATACGCTTGATTTGATTTATACTCCGATAAAGATCAATGATTCCCTTTTAAAAATGATTTATGCAAGGTTTTTAAGAGCGTGCATAAAGCTGAAAAAATACAATACTGTTTTAGAAAGGCTTAAAGACTTTCCAACTGAAAAATTCCAATCGGATAAGGATTATATGCATTCGCATTTTCTGGATCGAGCTGACATAATGGAACATACAGGCTGGAAAAGCGTAAAAAGCTTCATCAACACGCTTGATGATGAAAATAAGACAACTTTCTTCCATGTTTTGTGTGGAAAAACACTTTATACAGACAATGTAGAGGATCTGATAAAGGTTCTTGGAGATTTTAAAAATGCAGTTCCGTGTGCGGAAGAGTTGATAGAGCTATACCGTTCGTATTATATTAACAATGATCTTCAGTTTGAACGGGTAAAGGCGTATATCGACAATTACGGATCGGACGGATATGCTGATATTCTTTGCATAATGTTAAAATGTGGTATGAATATTTCTGATTTTCTGACTGCAAAGGATTTCGATGCTGCAAAATGCGCAAATGATATTGTTGGCGGGTTTGCCGATCAAATAATTTTATTTGAGGAATATGATGTAGACACACTTTCTCCAAATGCTGTGAAAAACGCTGCTTCTTTGTACAATAGGTTAATGGCAGAAGCCTTTAATTCAGAAAAAAACGTTGTAAAGCTTTTTGAGCAGTTTGGAAAAATCGCTTCAAAATGGCAAAAAGAATTCCCGAATGAAGGGAATGCCCCTATTGATATTTGTATCGGAAATATTGTTTTCGTAATAACCGAAGCCAAAAAAAGTCAGGATTATAGAACATGTATAAATGAAATGCGTAGACTTATAAAGGCTTGTCCTCATTTTGCACCGTTTGTTTCAGAGTATCGTAAAGCGATCGAGCAGGAGATTATGACCCCAAAAGATACAAGATCCGAGCTGTCGGAAATGGCGGAAATGGTAAAGAGAAATATTCGTGCTATGCTTGACGCAGGGGATATTTCCTCGGCGGAAAAAACCTTGCTCGAACTTGAAAAGCTCTGTCCGTCCGATGCGGAAATAGGAATGCTGAAATATCACATTAAAACGCTTAAAATGCGATGAAAAAATGCTCTTCCGAGATTTAGGTAACTATCGATAAAGAAGTATTTATCGGTACCGAGCCGCAAACTTTGCTCACTTCGCAAATTAACATACGAAACGGCAAAGGGGGCTCCCCTTCGGAGGAGCATTTTCATTTTTATCAGGTCAAATATTGAATTTTATTTGGTAAGGCAAAAGGCGAATTTTTCTGCCGTCAGTCTTGTTTTTGTTTCTTCCCAACCTTCTTTTACAAAAGCTTGAAGACGATTGTTTACTTCTTTGACATATTCATTCGTGATTTCGGTATTCTGTACAGCACCGATCATTTTTGGAAACATATTCATATTGTTCAGATCACTTACAAATGTTTCAATGGTCATATTATAAGCGTATGATCTCGGCGTTACGTTTCGATACCCGATAACATTGAGAAATGAAAAAATATCATAAGTGTTTTTTAGGTAGAAGAACATCTGACCGCCTTTTTTCAGAAGTGAGAATATGCTCTTGATGACTACATACGGTTCAGAGTATTCATTTATGCAGTTTCCGATAATAATATGATCAAAAGATTCCTTTGGAAAATAGCCGAAGGCTTTTTCGGGAGAGCAGGCAAAAACATTATCAGGACCGCATACTGTTTGAAGGTCAATAAAATACTTTCCTTCCGAAGTTACAGCACAGCAGACGGGGTCAAAAACACCGAATGAACGGATATGATTCTTTATTTCAAGAATAGGTGTGCCGCATTTCACATCAACTCCGAGAATACAGCAATTGCTTGTATCGGCAGGTGCTTGTATTTGGGGGATGATCTCCGGGATATAGTTATTTACGTCATCCCAGGCATCAATGCCGAAATATTTATCCCGGAAATTATTTCTTCCTGTTTCAAGCGATCTCTGAAATTCTGCCGGATCCTTGTTTTCCAAGTTTCTGAAGTCGTGATTATGATGTATCCAGGTGTCCTTGGCAAGGATTGCTTTATAACCGGCTCTGCGGATTTTGAAAGTTATATCATCATCTCCGAAATCATGAAGAAAACCAACATCGCCTAATGGGAAACCAATTGTATACAGACATTCTTTAGTATAAAGTGTCCCTAATGTTATAAGCCGTAAGCGTTCATGCCATTTTTCGGGAGAGGAAACATTGATCTTTTCAGCTTTTTCTTCCATATCCTTGATGCTTGAAAATTGAAAATCATAATTTTGGAGGTTGCTTACATTTGAAGATATTGGATTGACCATACCGATACGGTTGTCTGATTTAGCTGCAGTGATCATGTTAGTCAGCCAATTTGGTGTAACAATTATATCGTTCGCAATAACAGCAAAATACTTTGCGATGTATTCTATATGAATGAAATTCCAAGGGAAAGCAGCACTGATATTTTTGTTGAGATGAATTATTCTTACTTTATCATAAGGGATAGACTTAAAATATTCAAATGTTTCATCTGTAGATCCGTTATCTATCAGTAAAAGATCAAAATCAACATCTTTAGTATATTTCAGAACACTCTCAACACATTGTTTGGTTTTTTCAATCCTGTTATATCCTTGTATCAGGATCGTGACCTCTGAATTAAAATGGTTGCTTATCATTGATGTTTCGACAACAGCATGCCTTGCATCGTATAAATCATCAAATCCTGAGTTGAAACTTGTTTCAGGAATTTCATATTCAATAATTATTTTATCACTCATATATTTCTCCATTTTCAGTGATTAGGTCGGACTATTTGTTCTTTTTGAGGTAATGCGTATAATATGCAATCGCATCCCTGAAAACTGTGTATCCGGAAGAGAAAATCATAGTTTTCCAATGTGTTGTTTAGTAATATAGGAACGTTAATGAAATCATTATGATAATGACCGATATTTGCGGCAATAATCGGGCGGTATTCCTTTATTGTGTTCATTGCACCAACGATAATGGGATATACGGAAGACATAGAATAAACTCTTAAAAAGGAATACGGTGTGTTTATGAACATACTGTCAATTGAAACAGTTTCATAATTGTATTCGGTAAATTCCGTAAATGGTTCCATAAGTCCTATTCTTAACGAGGAAGTACATTTACATTCTTCTCCGGGTTCACATTCGTATATTTTGGCGCATTGATCAATGTCCTCATCAATAATGTCTGACGGATGAAGTTTGAACCCAAAATTCTTGTTATGGGATGATGTGAGTGTGCTAAACTGTCTGATGTATTCACCGTTAAGAATACCCGTATCTATCATTACCTCATTCTTGCTTAAAATACTTTTTATAAAATCAGGAAAATATCTATCACGACTGATGGGATGATTTGAAATATCAGACTCAGTTCGGTCAGTGAACCATTTGGCTGAATAGTCATAGTAAATTTTTGAGGTTGGATCTTTAAATATGTTGGAATCCAGCAGTTTATTCAGTTCGTTTTCAGACATCCTCCAATAATTCGTAAGCTCAATGCTGCATTCAAGTCGTTCATTGATATAATCACCTGCGAGATATACATTGGTGAATCCGAGCTGGAGCAAATAACTGTGTATTTCCTTATAACTGCAGGCTGTCATTGCAACAAGACAATCACATTCTTTTTTTTCTTTCTCGGTTATCATTTCAGGACCTTTTACCGGAATACCATGGATCAGGCTGCCGTGGATCAGTGAATTTTTATCAAGAAGGCAACAAACCCTGCCTCCAAGATTTTGAATAAGCTTCACAGCTGCTTTTCCCATGTTTCCGGCACCATAGATCATCACATCATTGGCTGCAGAAATGGTGTTTTTTTTCATTGTTTACTTTATCCTTTCCAAAATTTCTTCTCGGTATTTGTCAATATTATCAAGAACAGCATATTCCATCTGACCGCATTTTGAGCAGGGGCCGTAATTATCCTTATTTAGTGTCAAATGATCAATTCTCATTTGTTTAAGGACGCTGCCGTTCCATATATCGGAAAGGCTGTTTTTTCTGATGTCGCCAATAATAACCTGATGATTCCAGTCCATAAGACATGCGCTTATAGTGCCGTCAGAGTTTACGCACATTGAATAAAACAAATATGGACAAACTTCACATTTTTTTCTGTCAGTCATAGCTGCTCCGTAGATATCAAGAGAATCATTTTTTCTTAAGTCATCCTTGATATCAAATTCAGGCCACACAGGCGTAACGTTTTCTATTGCGATTTCATCGCAAATTGCATCAAATATGTCATAAAAATCCTGTTCGTTATGATTACCAAGACCAAGATTTGAAATTTTGACAAAAATGTGGCTGCCGTTTTTATGATCATATAAAAAACGCAGGTTATCAACAAATTCATCAAAATCAATTTTTGCGCCCGATACAGACATATATCCTTCCGAGTCAAGCGCTTCAACAGAAACATTGATTCTGTCAACTCCTGCGTCAGTCAATGCAAGGATAAGATCATGATTAAACAAGGAACCATTGGTTGTAAAATCAATTTTTGCGGCAACATCCTTTTTCCTCGCATAATTAACCATATCGGGCAAACGCTTATTCAGAAGAGGTTCGCCTTCTTTGTATAAACGCAAAGTTTTCAGTTTTTGAGGAAATTCTGCAGCACTGTCAATAACTCTCCTGTATATCTCATACGGCATTATGTTTACTTTTTTTTCTTGGCTCCATAAATCTTTGTTTGCACCTCCGCACGGACAGAATTTGCATCTGAAATTACATACGCTTGAAGGATCTACAAATAATAAAAACGGAGTTTCAAGCGGAATAACATTCTGAAGCTCTGTACGGTCAGTACCATATCTTGTTCCTATTTTAGCCATAGTTTCTTCTCCCTTATATTACCAGCAGTAAAGTGTTGTCTCCATTAATCGTGCTGAATGCTGACGAAGTGCAAATTTATATCCAAGCTCCCAACTGTTAAGCAGTTTGTATATTCTGAGAACATCATCGGGCTTATGATATACACTTATTGCAAGCTTGGGCTTACATCTCTTTATAAGCTTTTCTGCACCCAGAATAGCATCATAATCATTGCCTTCAATATCTGTTTTTATGAACGTAACATCCTCATCTTGAAAATAGCTGTCAAGAGTGATCTGTGAAACCTTATCATTTCCTTTTTCATCAATTTTTGTTCCGAGGACCCCGGCATTATTATCAAAATAGACATCAATGTTTTCGGCTCCTACGCAGGCATCAACTATTTCAATAGAATCGTGGTCAAGCGCCCATTCGTTAATTAATCTTTCAGCACGTATTCTGAGTGCTTTAAGCTGCTTTTTCCCCGGTTCAAAAGCATATATTTTTTTTATAGCACCGACTTCCGCAAATAAATACTTTTCAATTGAATCTCCAGTACAGGCACCAAGGTCAACAAACACACTATTTCCAGTATTATTTGCATAAAAGAACGGAACTCCAAAATATGCGTTGGGATCGGAAATATCTGCTATTTTCGAATTATCACCGGAACGCATACATTCACGTATTGTATTCAGTATTTCTTGGGACTGTTTATCATTGAATTCTATTGCATCAAAATCAGCGCTGTACTTATTTTCAAACCATGTATCAAAGGAAATGATATAGGGATTGTCGTTCATATATGTTCGGAAAATCTCTCCTGCACAGTGCTTTGCTGTAATTAGTACAGCATTTTCAGGGTATTTGCTGAAATATTCCTGATAGGAGTAAACTTTTAAACCGTCAATTTCCTTGTTCTGAATCACAGGGTTGCTGTCAATAAATCCAAGAACCTTTATATTCTCACGTTTTAGATAATCAAGACACCATGAACCGTTTGCTCCTGCACCGTAGAGAAAAATTCCGTTTGAAAGAATACCATTGATCTTATTTATTCTGCTTTGCATTACTGATTACTCCTATCTGTTTTAAAAATTGGTTTTAATAATGACTCAAATGAATGTTGCTCTTTTAATCGAAACTCATTTTTAAACTCCGAACAATCAAACCATTCCTTTAAAAAGACCATTCCGTCATCCTGACGTTTTCCAAATCCGATGTCAAGCTTATATCCGCAGACAGCTGCAGCTTCGATAAGATAATCTTTCAGGATCCTCGGCTCGCCGCTGCCAATGTAATAAGAGTTTTTTCTGCATTTGTTTTCACCTAATACAACAAGCGCATCGGCAAGATATTCAACGGGAATAATGTCGAAATATTGTGAACAGCTGCCGAAAGAGCTCGGTTCGTTATTTGCAAAGCATTTTACTGCATAAGGGATCAGCTGCTTTTCGTTCATATATTTTCCGACAGGCTGACAGAATGTACACCACACATATTCAATGTCAAGCTTTTTTGAAAGCTGCAAGGTCATTTCATGAGCGTGTTTTTTTGCGATGATGTAAAACGAGTTTTTGTCAAAGACGGGATTTTCAAGTATCGGTTCGGAGATATTCTCATATACCGTCCCTGTGAAAATGATTTTTTTGCATCCGATGTTCTTGGCAGTTTCCATTGCATTGACGCACAGAAGCTCATTTTTGATCTGTACCTCGGGGGATGCCCTCATATCACCGATAGAACCTTCCCATGCAAGCTGATACCAAACATCGGGTATGATCCCGTCAAAATGATTTGCTGTTTCATTCTGTTCTGAAATAACGATATGCAGATCGTCTGACGGATGTATTTTTTCAAGCAGACCGATATTTTTTCTGCAAACCGCATAAACCTCATGTCCGCTTTTTAGCAGTGTCTCCGTAAGATGAAAACCAATGTAACCCGATGCACCGTTAACAATTGCTTTCATTGCATTTCACCGCCTATAAGCTTGTGGTTTTTGTCCTTATCGGAGATGATAAGGTATTCTTTCGGAACACCCCAGTCGATTGCAAAAGCAGGATCATCGTATCGATAGCAGTGTTCGCTGTCGGGGGCATATTCCGCAGTTACATAGTAAAGCACCTGTGTATCATCCTCCAATGTAAGGTATCCGTGAGCGCAACCCGAAGGAATGTACAGACATTTACCGTTATCCTCTGTAAGCTCAACAGCAACATACTGCTTGTATGTGGGAGAGCTTTCGTCTACATCAACGCAAACATCCAGTATTTTTCCTCTTGTGCACATAACAAGCTTGTCTTCTGAATGAGGAGCAGTTTGTGAGTGAAGTCCGCGCAGTGTATATTTCATGTGATTTTGGGATAGATTCGATTGCAAAAAGTCTGCACGCAGACCATGCTCTTTTAAAGTCCTGCTGCACATTGCCCGTGAAAAATAACCTCGTTCGTCCCTGAAAAAATCACGCTCGATTATGCAGCAGCCCTCAATAATCGTTTTTTTAATTTCCATTTTTATGCTCCTGTTCAAGTTGTGCTGTAAGCTTTAAAAAGCCTGCATTTTCCGAAAAGTATTTCAGATAATGGAATGGGGAGCTTTTGCTCTCGCTGTAAAAAATTTCATATTTTCTGCAGTATTCAAAAGCGTCATCATCGGTGTTCAATCCGCAGAAATATCGGAATGCGTCAAAGGGATCATTCCCGAGAAGCGCCCGTAATTTCGATGTCGAATCATGTGCCCTGACATTGTTAAGATAAGTGCGGAATTTATCTGAATTAACGTTAAAGCTGTATTTTTCAATTACCGAATTTCTTGCATTTATGCCGATGCGCTCACGAAGAGCTTCATCACGGCAGAGCTTCAGAACGATATCGGAAAACTCTTCGGCAGTTTTGGCTGTGAAACCTGTTTCCCCGTTTTCAATAATGCTACTTTCTGCAGGGTTTGCCATAACAACACAGGGAAGTCCTGCCGCCATTGCTTCAAGCAATGCGTTTTCGGTAGTTGCATAGTTTTCTTCCGCTAACGGATAGCAAAAAATATCCATAGTTGTCAGAACGTTTTCAATATCATTTGAAAAGCCGCAGAAAAAAACATTTTCACATTCGGCTTTTTTCAGAAATTCATTCTTGAATTGCTCCGAATATCCGCCGTAAAAAAAGAATTCAACATTATTGTTTTTCTTTGAGATTTGGTTTATTATATACGGGGATTTTCTGTTCATCTTGCTGTAATCGAGAGTGCCTGTGTAGCAGATCTTTATTCTATTTCCGCAGGAATGATCGGATTTGAATTTCAGCTTTTCGGGAAAGAATTTTCCCGTTCCGTAAACTATTTCTGAACCTGAAATTATCTCCGAACGTTCTCTTTCAGTCCACTTCGGATTTTCAAATGAACACGGTGAGGTGAACATCAGTCCGTCAAAGCATTTCAGAAAATCATGCTTCAGATACGGATAATTTAGCCCGTTGATATGACTCCACAAAACGACCGGAGTGCTGCCGAAATCTGTATTTTGCAGCAGTTTTACTTCAAGAGGGTGAGCCCACCAGTTTAAAACAACAATATCAGCCGAGTTTATCATTTGTCGGATTTCCTCTGTATCAAATGAAACGATCACAGGTATTTCCGCATTCTTGCAAACATCGGAGTATTTTGTATTAACAGGGCTTTCGAGCATTAAAACTGTATTTTCGAAATCTGTCAGCTCTGTAATGATACCGCTGACAGCCTTGCCTGCACCGCCGCCCAGATGAGGGGTTATATGCAGAATTTTTTTCATTTTATCACACCTTAAAGTATCTGTTTATCATTTCATCGGTGACGGATTCCATACAGCTGCCCGAAAGCTGCTCCTTGTACCAAATTGCCGTGTTTTCGACAGCTTCATCAAAGCTCCACCGACTTTTGAATCCAAGCTTTTCCCTTGCCTTTGATGAATCGAGCATAAGCAGACCTGCTTCCGGCATATTTTGATCCGCTTCTCCGAATGTCACCTTCAATTCGGGGAAAAATTCCTGCATTTTTTCTATAACATCAGTAACTTTGTAAAAATCGTCATTATCAGGTCCGACATTCCAGGCACCTGCATATTCAAGTCCGTTTGTGCAGAGCTTTTCCGCAAGATCAATATAGAATGAAACAGGTTCAAGAACGTTCTGCCACGGACGAACGGAATAAGGGTTCCTTAAATGAATGGGACAGCCGTCCTTTATCGCCCTGATGCAGTCGGGGATAAGTCTGTCGGGAGCAAAATCTCCGCCTCCGATAACATTTCCTGCACGAGCGGTCGCAACAGCTGTACTATGTTCCTTTCCGTACTTTTCGGGAGAAAAAAAGGAACGCGTCATCGAAGCAGTAACTATTTCCGAGCAGGCTTTGCTCGCAGAGTAGGGGTCGTGACCGCCGAGCCTGTCCGTTTCGGAAAATGCGCTGCCGTTTTCGGGATTTTCATATACTTTATCCGTGGTCACATTGATTATCGCTTTGACTGATGAGGAGCGTTGCTTCAGAGAATTGAAAAGTGCCGCAGTACCTATCACATTTGTCTGAAATGTCCCGACGGGATCAACATAAGAACGCCTTACGATAGGCTGTGCCGCAAGGTGAAAAACTACTTCGGGTCTTGCAGTATCAATACATTCTCCGAGCTTTTTTTCATCGCAGATATCACCATAAAAGCAGACCGTTTTTTTCTCTGTTCCGACAGCATGGAAAATACTGTCGGGGCACTCGTTTTCAAGGGCATATCCGTAGACCTCTGCTCCCGCAATATGCAGAACTTCGGAAAGCCATGAGCCCTTGAAGCCCGTGTTGCCTGTAATAAGAACACGCTTGTTTTTCCAGAATTCTTTATTCATTTTCCCATACCATCCAAGGGGCGTTTTTTTGTGCGATCATATTTTCAAGATTTATCTTATCTCTCATCGTATCCATGCACTGCCAGAAGCCGTTATGCTTGTATGCAATAAGCTCGCCGTCGGCAGCTGCATTTTCAAGCGGAGCACGTTCAAAAACAAGATCGGGGTCATCGTTAAGGTATTCAAAAATCTTCGGCTCAAGCACCATAAATCCGCCGTTCACCCAGCCACCGTCCTCTTTGCTTTTTTCGGTGAATCTGTTGACGAGGTTTTCGTCACCGATATCCAGAACGCCGAAGCGTCCTCCCGGCTGTATTGCAGTCATTGTAACTGTTTTTTCGTTGTCCTCGTGGTATTTTATAAGCTTGTTTATATCCACATCGGAGACACCGTCGCCGTATGTAAGCATGAAGCGTTCATTCCCGATATATTTCTGAACTCTCTTCAAACGGGCGCCTGTCTGGGTATTTATGCCTGTGTCAACAAGTGTGACTTTCCACGGCTCTGCAACATTGTTATGGATAGTCATTTCATTGTTGTTTGAAAAATCAAAGGTTATATCCGAGCGGTGAAGATAATAATCGGCAAAGTATTCTTTGATAACATAGCCTTTGTATCCGCAGCAGATAATAAAATCATTGAATCCGAAAGAGGAGTAGTATTTCATAATATGCCAAAGTATAGGGTTTTCTCCTATTTCAATCATCGGTTTCGGGCGAAGATGGCTCTCCTCTGTGATTCGGGAACCAAGACCTCCTGCAAGAATAACTACCTTCATTTTTTTACCGTCCATTCATTTTGTTATTATCTCTAAAGTATAGAGTCAGTCTGATTTTTCTAAAGTAAATCTTTAATATGTTTAACATTAAATAATTTTTTCATAATTTGAAAACAGGGATATCTACACCCGATATTATTTTTTTATTATACTTATAAAACAGTTCTGTGTTAAATAGATTATCCCGTCGTCTGTTAGTTATGAAGTATGAGATGTCGGGCAGAAGATCCTCTAATGATATTTTTGATCCATCAATAATATTTATATAAACATTATATTCTGAATATTTTGTAAGCATATCAACGATCTTACAGAACATATCGGAGTTATCCGCTTCGCTTTCTGCAAGAAAGATTATGAGCTCATTTTTCTTGTCGTTGAATTTCTGACAAAACTCTTTTATAACTTTTTCTAAAATGGAGTAGTTGTAGTTCAAGTCAGAGATAAATATATATTTCTCTGATTCGTTTTTATTTGTCTGTTTATTCATTATGCTTTCATACTTTGAAAAAGCTTCGGGATAATACTTTTCTGTAAAGTATTCTACACCTTTTTCAAAGTCGGAATACCTCTGACGGATCAATTCAGAACTCCAGTTCCACCATGAAATGATCTGAAGCTTTTTTATAATATCTTCCGAAAATCTGTATCTGATTATTTTAGCAGGATTTCCTCCGACTATTGCGTACGGCGGTACATCTTTGGTTACAACCGCATTGGTCGCAATGACTGCACCGTTATGTATTGTGACACCGCCCATTATGGTTGCGTGACTTCCTATCCAAACATCGTTTCCGATAAGGATCTGTCCCTTACGGTTTAAATTGTTTTTGCATTCGTGGTTTTTAAACTCGCTTATTACACCTTGACATACCGCAGTATAATCGTGATTCATATCGATCATGAATAAAACATTCTCCGCAATAGATGTGTACTTGCCAATCTGGAGATTATAGCATCCTCGGTGGACGTCTAATTGCTTGTCCATATCTACGGAGGTTTCTGCCACTGCTCCTACTATGTAACTGTCCTTATCAATTGTGAGAGCTGTAAAATCTTTAAGTGAATTATTGCTTATTTTATACTCTGAGGTTTGAGTTATTGTATATGGATTGACCGATAAATTAATGTACATAAGAATCCTTTCACAAAAAAGAAATTTCAAGATATCGAATTATGATTCTCTCTTCAAATAACATATTGTTTAGATCAGTATGGAGAATTAAATGATTTAAACGATTGGGCGCATATATAAAACATCTCTTTATTATATATCGGCTAAATCGGTCAAATCTTTAGCGTTTTATAAAAAAATTTATCATTTTAAAACGAATTTCTCATTGACTAAAATTTTTTCATAAGTTAAGAAAGATTTAACAAAGTAAGCAAAATGCTTTGGTTGACATACCCATTTTAAAGTGCTATAATTAAACCGAATTTTTTTGTGGGAAGCGAATGAAATGAAATATTTAAAACAGTTCGGTATAATCATAGCCGTTTCTTTTGTCGGCGAGATACTGAACAAGGTCCTGCCGCTGCCTATCCCTGCAGGTATCTACGGGATAGTGCTGCTGTTTATACTGCTTGAAACAAAGCTTGTCCCTTTGTCGGCGGTAAAGGAAACGGGAACGCTGCTCATTGACATTATGCCCGTGATGCTTGTTCCTGCGGCGGTTGAATTAATGGACTACTGGGGCATAGTCAAGCCGCAGATACTTAAATATATCGTTGCGACGGTTGTTTCAACGGTGGTCGTAATGATAGTTTCGGGACTTGTGACCGAGGGTATTATCCGTTTGAGAAAGAAGGCGAAGCCCGAATGAAGGAAATGCTGACAAATTCTGTGTTTTTCGGTGTTGTTTTGAGCATCGGGGCATATATCCTTGCGGATATTCTGAAAAACAGGTTCAAAACTCCGCTTTTGAATCCGCTGCTGATCTCAACGGCTGTTACGATCGCTGTTCTTGCGCTCGGAGGAATGGACTACGAAAGCTACCAGACGGGCGGAAAATATCTCGGGTATTTTCTCACGCCTGCAACGGTCTGCCTTGCGATACCTTTGTACGAGCAGTTTGAAAAGCTGAAAAAGAACGCAGCTGCGATACTTATCGGGATCGTTTCGGGTATGCTGACGAGCTTCTGTTCAATACTTGCTATGGCGATGATAATGAGATTTTCGCATGAAGAGTATGTGACATTTCTTCCTAAGTCGATCACAACGGCTATCGGCGTCGGCGTTTCGGAGGAGATAGGCGGCTATGTTGGAGTTACGGCGGCTGTTATCGTTATAACGGGCATCCTCGGAAACATCATTGCAGAGGGTATTTTCAAGCTTTTTCGCATAAAAGAACCGGTTGCAAGGGGAGTTGCGCTGGGTACTTCGTCGCATATTTTAGGTACGGTCAAGGCGCTTGAGCTTGGTGAAACGGAGGGTGCTATCAGCTCGCTTTCCGTTGTTACGGCAGGAATACTTACTGTTGTTTTTGCACCTGTTTTTGCAAATTTTATTTAAGGAGAGAATTATGTACAAGCTTGCAGTTTTTGATATGGACGGAACGATACTTGACACGCTCGAAGATCTGATGGACAGCGTGAATTTTGCGCTTTCGGAGTGCGGTTATCCGACAAGGACTTATGATGAAGTACGCAGATTTGTCGGAAACGGCATAAGAAAGCTCATCGAGCGTGCTGTTCCCGAGGGTCTGACCGTTGAAGAGATCGACCGTGTACACGAGGTTTTTACGGGACATTACAAGCTCCACTGCGCAGACAAGACAAAGGCTTACGACGGGATAAAGCCGCTGCTTGAAAAGCTTCGTGCGAACGGGGTAAAGACGGCTGTTGTTTCAAACAAGGCTGATTACGGCGTTCAGGAGCTTTGCAGGGAGTATTTTGACGGACTTTTCGATTATGCGGTCGGAGAGCGTGAGGGCATCCGCAGAAAACCTGCGCCCGACTCGGTGAACGAGGCTTTGAGAGTGCTTAACACGGATAAGAGCGAGGCTGTTTACATCGGGGATTCCGATGTCGATTTTGAAACGGCGAAAAATGCGGAACTGCCGTGTATTTCGGTGCTCTGGGGCTTCCGTGACGAGGAATTTCTACGTGAAAGGGGAGCAACTCTTTTCGTTCGCAGACCCGAGGAGATATTTGACATTATAATGGGTTGAAAGGCGGTAAAAAATGTACACACCTAATGAAAAACGATACGAAAAAATGATTTACAACCGCTGCGGAAAGAGCGGCTTGAAGCTTTCGGCAGTTTCGCTCGGCTTATGGCAGAATTTCGGATACACGGGCGTTTTTGCCAATATGGAAGAGATGGTTCATACGGCATTTGACCTTGGCATCGTATGCTTTGACCTTGCGAACAATTACGGACACCCTTACAACGGCAGCGCAGAGGAAAACTTCGGCAGGATCCTTGACAGGGGAATGCGCCAATACCGTGACGAGCTTTGCATCTCGACAAAGGCAGGCTACGAGATGTGGGACGGCCCTTACGGCGACAGAAACGGTTCGAGAAAGTATCTCACCGTTTCGCTCGATCAGAGCTTGAAGAGAATGAAGCTTGACTATGTTGATATTTTTTATCATCACGTTTTTGACCCGAACACACCGCTTGAAGAAACTGCGCTTGCGCTTGACAACGCCGTAAAGCAGGGCAAGGCGCTTTATGTCGGCATTTCAAACTATAACACGCAGCAGACAAAGGAGATAACGGCTTATTTTAAGGAGCTGCACACTCCGTTCATCGTTAATCAGCCGTCCTATTCGATGCTCAACCGCTGGATAGAGCGTGACGGGTTGGACAAGTATGCTTGTGAAAACGGCATCGGACTTGCGGTATTCTCTCCGCTTTATCAGGGATTTCTGACAGGACGGTATTTGAACGGCATCCCTGCGGATTCACGCATCGGAAAGGGTGCGACCTGGATAGCAAACGAGCTTGACGAAAAGATGATTGAACGTCTTAACAAGCTGAACAGCATTGCCGCAAAGCGAGGACAGACTCTTTCGCAGATGGCACTTTCCTGGATACTCAACAACAAGTCGGTTGCTACCGTTCTTATCGGTGCGAGCCGTCCCGAGCAGATCAGAGAAAACGCAGCCTGCATCGAGCATCTCGACTTCACCGAAGCGGAGATCGCCGAAATAGAGGAGCTTTTGAAATAAATTGCTTCTGATCGGGGAATAGTATAAAAATGAGCGCAATTCACGAGGTTATATTATTTCGTGAATTGCGCATTTGTTATACTAATCCCCGATTATAAAGTGTACAAAAAATGGCGCAAAATCTTGTAGCTGTTGAAAACAGCTTTATATGGATTTTGCGCCGATTTTTTGTCTACACTTTAATGAGGGATTAGTATTAATATGATATGATCTTGTTTTGGTGCAGCGGCTTTTTAATCTTTTCTCTGCTTTTTCCGTGCGACCTTGTTTTTATACATATTTGCATCGGCTTCTTCAAGGAGATCGTCAATGTTAAGGTCGGGGGTATAAAGGCGCATCGAGGTGCCGACGCTTGCGGAGATCTCGTACGGTTTTCCCGAGGATTTGTTGATCTCGGTGAGTGCAAGATATAAACGCTCGGTACGGATCACAAGGTCGATCGAGGAATATTCTCCGACGCCGATAATGAAAAACTCATCGCCGCCTGCACGGACGCATATCTCATTGTTCCTTGTTACGCTGCTGACAGCTGCGGCAACGGAATTTATGCCGTAGTCACCTTCGCTATGACCGTATGTATCGTTGATATGCTTCAATCCGTCCATATCAATTACAAATACAACGATATTATTGCCGAATTCCGCTTTGCTGAAAATATCACGGATGTATGCGTTCATTCCGCGGCGGTTATAAAGACCCGTCATTGCGTCACGTTCGGAGAATTTGAGTATTTCTTCTCTGATGCGGATCATTTCAAGACAGTTATTGACGTTTCTGATCCAGTTGACCATAACGGAGCCGATATTTTTTCTCATCGAAAGCTTACATTCGAGTGCAGCATAGCCGAGTGAGAATTCGTTGGAATGTACGGGCATGAAAAAGAATGCCGACGGTTTGTCACGGTCTTCGAGAAGACGGGGAAGCATTATCTTTGTATCGAAGGAACGGTTAAAGTCAAAGCCTGCAAAATCATCGGAGTATTCCTGACCCTTGCCGTTTCGTCCGACTGCGAGGATCATTTTGTCGGGATAGCCTTTGGCTTGGCGTTCCGAAGTATCGAGCATATTTTCGTTCAGGCAGATATAAAACCTGTCGAGCGGTTCGATGAGATAGATATAGTGTGTGATCTTTTCAAGGCAATCCCGGAGGTTTTCTGCGCTTGTAAGGTCTTCGAGCATATAGCTTTTGAGCAGGATGCTGATATCATAGTCGGATTTTTCAAAGAATCCGTTATAATAGTTGTGGTTAACGCTGAACATCGAGCCGTAAAGACGTTTGCGCAGATATTCGTAGTTCTCCTTGCAGCCGCAGCTTGAGCAGACCTTTAGTCCTGTTTCGGGGAAATCCGGCGGATCAAGCAGCGGAGTGCCCGGGTCGAGTATAGCACGGAGCTTATTTACGGCAAGCGCTGCAGCCTGTGAAACATTGGGGACATAGGTCGTTATTGTTGTGCTGTTAAGGGCAGCTTCAAGAGTTGCGTCATAGCCTGTGACTATGACCTGATTGGGGACATTGACGCCCTTTTCGGTAAGGCGGCGTGAAAGTCCGATCGCCATGTGGTCGCTTGCGCAGATCACAGCCTGAGGGATGGAAACCTTGCCCGAGATGATCCTGTCGGCGAGCTGTTCTCCGCCGCTGTACCAGAAATCACCGTAGAAAATGTTGTTCTCGTCAACGGTCAGACCGCGTGCGCTGTATTCATCCTTAAATCCGCCAAGACGGCTGTTTGAAACGGCATAGTCCTTCATTCCCGTGAGGAAATATACCTTGTCGGGATCGCATTTATGAACATCGAGGATATGCCTTGTGATCTCGGAAAAGGCACTTCTGTCGTCGGTGTTTATAACGGGGTGATCCTTATAGGGATAATCGAGCAGAACGATAGGCTTGTCCGTTCTTGAATGAACGAGCTCCATTATCTCGTCAAGACGTTCGTAATGTTCATCTTCCGAAAGCAGTATAGGCGGAATAATAAGCCCGTCAAGCATATCAAAATTTATAAGCTCAAAAATATTGAGTTCGCCTTCAAGATAGGGGGTGAAATAGTGGCAGACCTGAACCAGCGGAGAAAAGACAGCGACATCGTAATCATACCGTTGGCATTGCGCAAAGATGCCTTCGAGTATACGATGCTGGTATAGTCCTTCGGGATTAGCTGTCAAAACCCCGATCAACCTTCTCTTAGCCATAGCCGCTCCTTTTTTTGTGTTTTGTAATATTATATAAAACGTTTACATTTCACTTTACAATCTAAATACAATACTACCAAATTTATATTTACAATGTGTTATTGCAGTGTGTACTTTTTGTTAACATGGCTAAAAAATGGCTGAAAACAGCGTTTATTTGTGAAAAATTGCGATTGACAACAACTAAAAATTATGATATATTAGCTTTGATGCATTCAAATGAGTGCGAAAATAAATCATTTTATCTTTTAGGAGAGGTAATTATTATGAAATTTTCAAAGCTTTTAAGCGCAGTAAGCGCAGCAGCAATTGCAGTATCCGCACTTGCTATCCCTTCTTCCGCAGATGAGGTTTCCTACCACGCGTATATCGGCGTTCAGTCTGCAAGCTACACATTCAGAAACGCTTGGAATGATGCGACCTACGGTCAGGGCGTTGTTTCCGACGACGGAATGGTTTACTTCGATCAGCTCACAGGTTGGGAAAACCCCGGCAACATCGCTGTAAACAAGGGCGGCGTTTTCACAGATGCAGAGATCACAGGCGACGGTACATACACAGTATCCGTAACTGATTTCGATTTCGGCGAGGATGAGACACTCAACCTTCTCTTCGTTTCCACAGATATCCCTCTTGAAGCCGGCATCACATTCTCCGATGTCAAGGTTAAGATGGACGGCAACACAAAGTACACATTTGATGAAGCTTACCTTAGCCCCGATGAAAAGGAATATGTAAGCCCTATGTGCATCAACATCTGGAATGATGACCTCGGCAAGCAGGACGGACTTTTCGGCTATATGATGCCCGAGAGCTCCATCGAGATCCAGTTCACAGTTTCCGGCACAGGCGTTGAAGCTGAAACAACAGCAGCTGAAACAGAGGCAGAAACAGAAGCAGAAACAGAAGCAGAAACAACTGCTGCTGAAACAGAAGCTTCCGAAGAGATCACAGAAGCTGAAACAGAAGCAGAAACAACCGCTGCAGAAACAGAAGCTGCTCCCGCTGACACACAGCCTGCAGAAGAGTCTTCTTCCAACGTTGGCGTTATTATCGCTATAGTTGCAGCTGTTGTAGTTGTTGCAGTTGTAGTTGTTGTAGTTGTTAAGAAAAAGAACTAAAAAACGAATAAAAGAATAGAAAAGTGATTCTTTCCGCCCGATATTGGAGTAATTCCGATGTCGGGCGGCTTTGTTAAATTTTACAAAAAAGATAAGCCAATATTATATAATATTGTCATTGTTTTAACATCCCGAAAATGATATAATTGTAGATGTAATAGTAATACTTTGCATAACGCAAAGTGTAAACGATTGCAGAGCAGGTAAAAGTGTTCTGCATAAATCCCTAAAAAGGAGAGAGTATATGAAATTCAAGAAAATTGCAGCCGGAGTTCTTGCTCTGGCAATGGCTGCTTCATTTGCAGGATGCGGCGGCAGCACAAGCACCGACAGCGGCGCTGCAACATCCGCAAGCGCAGGCGCAGACAACGGCGGTGATGAAGCAACAGAAGGCGGCAACACATCCGCATCTTCGGACGGAGTTCCATCGTTCTCCGAGCTTTACGGCGATGAAACCATCCAGCTCACAGCTTACAGCCAGCTCGCTAACTATTCCGGCAAGCTCACAGGCTGGTTCGCAAAGATCTTAAAGGACAAGTTCAACTGCGAAATTACGATCATTCCCGAAGCTGACGGTGCGTTCGATACAAGAATGGAAGCCGGCAATCTCGGCGACCTCGTTGTTTTCGGTTCAACAGGTACAAACTATCAGAGAGCTGCTCTCGAAGGACTTCTCTTCGACTGGAACGAAGATGATATTCTCGACGATTACGGCCCTTACATAAAGGAACACATGCCTTACGCTGTACAGAACAACGCACAGCTCAGCGATTCCTTCGGCGCAGGCGAAACAGTTTACGGCATCGGTCATAACATCGCTACAAACCCCGAGGATCACGAAGCGTTCTTCTACACAATGGACGTTCGTTACGATCTTTATAAGGAACTCGGCTATCCCGAGGTCAATACACTGGATGACTTCTTCAATCTTATGGTAAGTATGAAGGAGATCTGCCCGACCGATGAAACAGGAAGCGAAACATACGCTACATCCCTCTGGCCCGACTGGGACGGAAACATGGTAATGTACGTCAAGGCATTTGCTACCTGCTACTATGGTCATGATGAAATGGGCTTCGGTCTTTACGATGTTCAGAACGGTAAGTACTATGACGCTCGTGAACTGGACGGACCTTACATGAAGTCCCTCAAGTTCTTCAACAGACTCTATCAGGCAAATCTTCTTGACCCCGACTCCATGACGCAGACCTATAACGAAATGGCTGAAAAGGTTACCGCAGGCGGTACATTCTTCTCCATCTTCGACTATGCAGGTTCTGCTCTCTACAATACAGAAGAACACCTCGAACAGGGCAAGGCAATGTATCCTGTTGTTCCGAAGGATGCAACTCCTCTCTGCTACGGTATGAACGTTCTCGGAAGCAACCGTGTATGGACTATCGGCTCAAAGACAGAATACCCCGAGCTTTGCATGGCTATCATTAACTATCTTGCAACTCCCGAAGGATATATGACATACTGGTACGGTCCTAAGGATCTTTGCTGGTACTACGATGAAGAAGGCAACTCCTGCCTTACAGAATTTGGCGAAACCTGTTACAGAGATAAGAAGGGCACAAAGATGCCTGAAGAATGGGGCGGCGGTACATTCGATGAAGGTACATTCCAGGTCAACAACACAACTTGGACAAGAGATGCTTCCAACCCCGATTCCAACGGTGAAACATACAACTGTGAAAACTGGAAGAGCAGACGTTCTGACGCAACATACGATATTCTCAACGACTGGAGAGAATTCACAGGCTGCTACAATGCTCAGGAATATATGAACACTGTAAACTACAAGGTTTCCCTTGCTACACCTTATGCTGAATCTGCACAGTCCGATGACCTCAAGGTTGTATGGCAGCAGATCGCAAAGTGCATCATTGACTACTCCTGGAGAGCAGTTTACTCCAAGACTGATGACGAATTCGATAAGAACGTTGATGAAATGATTGCAAAGTGCAAGGAATACGATCCCGACGATCAGTGCCTTAACTGGTGCCTTAACGAAGCAGCTCTCAGATGCTCTTTCGATGATCAGGTAAGATAAGTTACTTTAAAATTATTATTGACTTCCGCATGGACATAGCTATGTTATGCGGAAGTCTTTTTTTATGCAATAAAGAGTTATGTCTTTGCAAAGAAGAATATTTAAGTGAAATAAATGTGAAAATACTTGTAAAAAAATCATCTTTGTGGTAGAATATTCTTTATACGATAAAAAATCTGAAAGGATGATATAAATGGCAAAAAGACCTATCGTGCCGATCACGCTTCTTACGGGATATCTCGGCGCAGGAAAGACCACACTTATAAACCACGTTCTGAATAATCAGGAGGGATATAAAACCGCTGTTATCGTCAATGATATCGGTGAAGTGAACATTGACGCAGAGCTTATCCAGAAGGGCGGTGCAGTTACGCAGAAGGATGATAACCTTGTTCCTCTTTCCAACGGCTGTATCTGCTGCACACTCAAGGTCGATCTTATGAACCAGATCACCGACCTTATCGAAACGGGCAAGTTCGACTATATCCTTATCGAAGCAAGCGGCATCTGCGAGCCTCTACCGATCGCACAGTCGATCTCCGTTCTTGAAGGCAAGGTGGACAAGCGTTATCCTGCTATCTGCCGCCTTGACAACATCGTTACCGTTGTTGACGCTCTCCGAATGGCAAGCGAATTCGGTTGCGGCGATGATCTCCTTGCCGATGATATCGGGGAAGAGGATATCGCAAACCTTCTTATCCAGCAGATCGAATTCTGCACAACTATTATCCTCAACAAGGTGGATAAGGTAACTCCCGATCAGCTCGGCAGAGTAAAAGCTATGATAAAGACCCTCCAGCCTAAAGCAAGAATTATCGAAGCAAGCTACGGCAAGGTTGCTGTTTCCGATATCCTTGATACAAAGTGCTATGATTTTGAAGAGGCTGTCACCTCCGCAGGCTGGGCAAAGGCTTATGAAGAGGGCGTTGACGAGAGTGAACATGAGCACGAGCATCATCACCACCACGATCATGATGAACACGACCACGACCATGAACATCACGACCACGAACATGAACATCACGATCACGACCATGACCACCATGACCACGATCACGATGAGCACGAGCATCATGAACACAAGTATGATGAATTCGGAAACTGCAGCTGCGGACATCATCACGACCACAACCACGAAGAGGGCGAAGCGGAAGAATACGGCATCGGTACCTTCGTTTACCGCCGCCGCAGACCGTTTAACCAGGACAAGCTCGGTGCATTCATCGAGAACTGGCCGAAGTCCGTTATCCGCTGCAAGGGTATGCTCTGGTTCTCCGATGACCGTGACAATGCTTACGTTTTTGAGCAGGCAGGCGTTCAGATCAATGCTACCGAGTCGGGCAAGTGGTTCGCATCCGCTCCCGAAAAGGAGAGAAAGCGTCTTCTCAAACAGTATCCCGAGATCGCAGAGGACTGGGATGAGATCTACGGCGACCGTGAGATAAAGCTTGTATTTATCGGTCAGAAAATGGACAAGCACGGCATTATTGAAGCCCTTGACGCTTGCCTTGATGACTGATCGCTCAAAAATATCGCAAAAAAATTTTCTTTACCGCTTGACAACGGGAAAAATTGTGCTATAATAGTTTTCATAGAAGAAAAACCGATGATCAAGAGTAGTAACCGCGATCAATTCGCTTTCAGAGAGCTGCGGTTGGTGGAAAGCAGCGCGTATATCCCGGTGAATGGACTTGTGAGGGTCGACTGAACGAGAGATCAAGTAGGAAGAACGTTTAGCATACGTTATAATGCTTTGAGTGCGTCCGTTTTTTCGGGCGAATCCGGGTGGTACCGCAGGATATAACAGTCTTGCCCCTTTGTTTATTTGGGGCAAGGCTTTTTTTATTGCTTTTATTGTTTAAAACCGTGTGAAAGCGGTTTAGAATATTTTTTCTTATATAATTTTAAGGAGAGATGATTATGAAAATGAAAAAGATCCTTGCTGCAGCTATCGCAGCTGCAATGACGCTTGCTTTTGCAGGCTGTTCCTCCGCAAACACAGACGGTGGAAACGCTGCCGAAAAGGACAGCTACACTATCGGCGTTATCCAGTTCGGAAGCCATCCGTCACTTGATAACTGCTATCAGGGCATCGAGAACGTTCTTACAACAAGCGCTATCGCCGATAAGATCACTATCGACCGTCAGGACGGCAACTTCGACAGCGCAACCTGCGACTCCATTGCAAAGAACATGGCTTCAAAGAACTATGACCTCATCTTTGCTATTGCAACTCCTGCTGCAGTTTCCGCTTACTCCGCAACGCAGAACTCACAGACTCCCGTAATTTTCACAGCTGTTTCCGACCCTGTTGCTGCAGGTCTTGTTGAGAGCCTTGACGCAGGTTCAAAGAACTGCATCGGAACATCCGATATCCTTGACCTTGAAGCACAGGTAGCTCTTATTCAGGCACTCCAGCCCGATGTAAAGACTATCGGCGTTCTCTACACAACCTCCGAAGCAAACTCCGTTTCACAGCTTGCAAAGCTTGAAGAGATCACAGCCGCACTCGGCATCAAGGTTGAATCCCAGGGCGTTCAGGGTGCTGCAGATATTCCACAGGCTGCCGCTTCACTCGCCGCAAAGGTAGACTGCATCAACAACTTCACCGATAACAACGTTGTAAGCAACCTTTCCGTTCTTCTTGAAAAGGCTAACGCTGCAAACATTCCCGTTTACGGCTCCGAGATCGAGCAGGTAATCAACGGATGCATCGCTTCTATCAGCCTTGACTACGTTGCACTCGGCGAAAAGACAGCACAGATGGCTCTTGACGTACTTAACGGAGCAGACCCTCAGACAATGCCCGTTGGAACTATCTCCGATGGTACTCCCGTTGTAAATACCGATGTTCTTGCACAGTTCGGCATTGAGCTTCCCGAAGCTTATGCAAACGCAGAAAAGGTAACAACAGGCGGTTCAGAGGAATAAATCATAACTGCGAAGCATATCGGCTTCGCAGCTTAAAACAGCGGAAAAAGCTCCGCTGTTTTAAGCTGCGAAACAATCTTTTTTGAGGATAAATACTTTTTCGGTTTATATACGGAGGATATTATGAACGTTATTCTGAATATTCTGATAGTAACTCTTGAAGAGGGACTTATGTATGCGCTTATGGCTCTCGGAGTTTACATCACTTACAGCATACTCGATTTCCCCGACCTTTCGGTGGACGGAACATTTCCGCTCGGAGCTATCCTTTCGGGAATACTCATAATGAACGGCGTAAACCCGTGGCTTTGTCTGCTCATTGCGTTCGGAGTGGGAATGGCTGCGGGAACGGTGACCGGACTGCTTCACGTTAAGCTGAGGATACGTCCTCTGCTCTGCGGAATCCTTATCTACACAGGCTGCCTTTCGATAAATCTTGTTATGCTGCTCAAAGGCACAGGCGGAAAGGCTATTGCGACATTTTTCAACAAGGATACTATCTTCAACAGCTCGATCGGTGCGCTTATCCCCGAGAATATCGGCGGATTCTATCTCCGAACAACTATCGTTTCGCTTTTGCTTGTAGTTGTCTGCAAGGTAATTCTGGATCTTTATCTTAAAACAAAATCGGGACTTCTTCTCCGTGCGACGGGCGACAATGAGAAGTTTGTAACTATGCTCGGTCAGGACAATGGCGTTTCAAAGATCCTCGGACTTGCGATTGGAAACGGCTTTGCGGCGCTTGCTGGTTCGGTCGTTGCGCAGTCAAAGGGCTCTGCCGATCAGCAGATGGGCGTCGGAATGGTAGTTCTTGCGCTTGCATCCGTTATAATCGGTTTGAGCGTGTTCAAAAAGGTCACATTTATGAAGGCGACAACGATGGTAATACTCGGCTCGGTGCTTTACAAGGGCTGTCTGTCGGTCGCACTTGCGCTCGGTCTGCCTACGGAATACTTAAAGCTCCTTATGGCGCTTATTTTCACCGCTGCGCTTGTTTTCAGCGATGGTTTCGGTTTAAAGGGAAGGAGGACGTCCGATGCTTCAGTTAAATAATATTGTTAAGACATTCAACAAGGGTACAGTCGACGAGAATACTCTTTTCGATAATTTCAGCTTCAATGTCAACAAGGGCGACTTTATTTCCGTTATCGGCTCAAACGGAAGCGGAAAGACTACGCTTCTCAACCTTACCTGCGGAACGATGCAGCCCGACAGCGGCTCGGTCATTTTTGAGGGCAAGGATATCACAAGGGTAAGCGAATACAAGCGCGCAAAATTCATCGGCAGAGTTCTCCAGGATCCGAAAATGGGAACCTGCGGAAGCCTTACCATACTTGAAAATATGGCTCTTTCCGACAATAAGAACAAGCCCTACGGACTTTCTCCCGTAATAAACAAAAAGCGCGTGGACTATTACAAAACGCTGCTTGAACAGTGCGGAATGGGACTTGAGAACCGCATGGGCGTAAAGGTCGGCTCATTGAGCGGCGGTCAGCGTCAGGCGCTTGCGCTTATTATTGCGACAATGACCGATATAAAAATGCTTATCCTCGATGAACATACCGCTGCGCTTGACCCGAAATCGTCCGAAACGCTTATGAAGATAACGGATAAGATCGTCAAGGAAAAGCAGCTCACAACGCTTATGGTAACGCATAATCTCCGCTTTGCGGTCGAATACGGAAACAGAATGGTAATGATGCACTCGGGTAATGCTGTAATGAATCTTTCCGAGGAGGAAAAGAAGCACACGAGCATTGATGATATCCTCGACAAATTCAATGAGATCAGCATTGAGGTCGGAAATTAAAAAACACGCTTATCGGTATTTCAACTGCCGATAAGCGTGTTTTATTATATACCCGTTTTCTTGATAACGACACGGAAAACTCTCACTATTGATGAAACGGCGAAGATACCCATTGCGATAGCTCCTGCGGCGGCGAATGCGGCTGTGCATTGGTCGGCGAAGCTTTGCATTTCTCCGTTTATCAGCGATATCATTGCCTGATATATCAGCTTTCCCGGGACAAGCGGTATAATCGCAACAACGAGGTACATATTCACGGGAACGTGAAGCCGCTTTGCGAGAAATTCGGAATAGACCGCTATTGAGCAGGTCGCAAGGAAATAGCAAAGAGCTTCGCTGCTGCCGCCAAGCTCGGCTGCGCTGAAAATGACCTGACTTATAACTCCGCCGACAGCCGAGGCGATGATGTGCCGAAATCGGATATTGAACTGTATGCCGAACGCTATTGACGCAATGAAGCTGTAAAGCGCAGGAAGCACTATATCTTGTAATACATTCATAAAAACACCTTTATTCTATAAAGCAGATTAGCAGGGTCTATATATCGAGCAATTTTGTCAAAACGGAAATTGCAAATGCTGCACCGACCGCCATTCCTGTGGCTGTGAGCAGTGCTTCTATGAGGGTGTAAAGTCCTGCAATGAAATCGCCTGCGATAAAATCACGCATACAGTTCGTTATCGTTATTCCCGGGACGAGCGTCATAGCTGCGCCGATTATAACGCTGTCATATTCGTTCGTAAGTCCGAAGTAATAGCATACAACCGCTGCTGCGGCGGTAAAAAGTGCGCATATCAGGCTGTTAAAGAACACGCTCGGGCGAACCTTTGTTACGGCTTTTTCGATGAGCGAGATCACTGCTGCGATAACACCGCCTGCGACAGCTTCACGCCAGCCGCCGCCGAAAAACAGAGCAAATGTTGCGCCGATAACGGCGTAGCTCAACACAACGGCGTAAAAAGGGTAGGTCTTACGCTTTTTTATCTGCGAAATATAGTTATTAACGGTCGCAAAATCGGGCTTTTCCGAGCAGATGAACCGAGAGAGGTTGTTTATCCTGTCAACACGGTCAAGGTTATTTACCCTTGTGCGTGTGTTGCGGTGGGTCGTAAGGGGAGTGCCATCCTCATCCTGTACGGTGATGATGATCGCAGGAGGAATGGCGAACACCTCGAACCGTTCGCCATGCTTATAGCCGTATGCTTCGGCAATTCGGACAACGCTGTCCTCGACACGGTAGATCTCTGCGCCGTTTTCAAGCAGCATCATACCGATCTGCGATGTCAACGACAGTAATTCTTTGCTTGTCATATCAGATCACGAATCCTCCGTTTACAGAAATGGTTTCGCCCGTTATGAATGACGCTTTCGGCGATGCGAGGAAAAGAGCTGTTTCGGCGATATCCTCGGGAGTGCCTATCCGTCCGAGGGGAGTTTCCTCTTTTAGTTCGTCCATTATTTCCTCGGAAATATTTCCGTTCATCTCTGTGGAGATGACTCCGGGGGCGATGACGTTGACGGTTATACCTGACGGTCCAAGCTCCTTTGCGAGCGCTTTTGTCATTCCGATAACGGCGGCTTTTGCGGCGGAATAATGCACTTCGCAGGAAGCTCCCGTTATTCCCCACATTGACGATATATTTATTATTCTGCCCGATTTTTGGTGAATCATATCGGGGAGAACGGACTGTATGCAGTTGTAAACACCTTTTACGTCAACATCAAACATTCTGTCCCATTTTTCCTCGGTTATGTCGCAGAACATTATCTGCTCGGCGATGCCTGCGTTGTTTATCAGAACGTCAATGCTGCCGAAATGCTTTCTTGCAAAGGCGGTCATTTCGTCAACGGCTTTTCTGTCGGAAACGTCTGCGCAGAACGGGAGCGCTCTTCCGCCGAGCCTTGCGATCTCTTCGCAGACTTCCTCCGATTTTTCCTTTGATTTTGTATAATTAACGATGACATCAGCACCGTTTTTTCCGAAAAGCAGTGCGCAGGCTCTTCCGATGCCCCTTGATGCGCCTGTGACGATAACTGTTTGTGACATAGTTTTTCCGTTCCTTTCCGATGAACGATTTTGTGTGTTTATTATATTATAACAGAAGCTATGTTTATTTTCAAGGAAAACTTGAATAATTGACTTTTTTGATATTTTGCTAATGATTTATTGACATTTTTGAGATTCTGCGGTATAATGAATTATGACAATATTATTAATTTTAAAGGGGGATATAAATGAAAAAAACAAAGATCATTTCGTGTGCTCTTGCAATAATGCTTTCTGCAGGTATGATAACTGTTCTTCCCGAACGGTTCAATGACAAGATAAGTATTGCCATAACGGCAGATGCAGCATTAAAGGACTTCCTTCTTGATTCGAGTAAAACAGGAATCAATGGTTATATAGGTTCCGGCGGCGACGTTGTTATCCCTAAAGGGGTCAAGTATATTAACGAAGGCGCTTTTGAAGGTTCACATCAGATATCTTCCATTACTGCAGAAGGGGATCTTTATATAAAAAGACACGCTTTTCGGGGATGTACTCGACTCAGTAAAGTTTTTATTAAAGGAGATACTTATTTTGAAGACGATGCTTTCAACAAATGCGTGAATCTTGAAAAAATTGAAGTTTCGGGCAGCATAGATCGGTGTGTTGGCAACAGAGCTTTTGCAAATTGTACCGGACTTAAATATTTTAATATAAAAGGTTCGGAATTTGAATTTTCGATCGACGAACTGGCATTTTTTAATTGCGTAAGCTTAAAGGAATTCTCTATTCCAAAAAGCTGTACTTCGATCGGTAACTATGCTTTCCTTAACTGTCCCAATCTTCGCGGACTTACGATCCCGGGAAAAACATCGATTTCGTTATACGATGAACCGTTTGGATACTCAATTGCTTGGTATGCATCTTTTATTGAGGATCAAGATTCTGATAGAAAACAGACAGCTGTAAGCTTAGATAATCTGATCAGCAGAAAGTTTTTTGATTCCTATGGTTACGATGAATATGATAATGAAAGATATGCTTATGTTTACAATGATGGAAAAACTCCTATGTATATGGATTATCTTTCCTATAATAATCGCAACAACATCTCGCCTTGCACCGCTCAATCAAGTTTTTGTGACAGTAACGATTACAAGCTTTATATAATCCGTGACAGATTCCTTCCGCAGCAGATATCAATAAATGTAGTCATGGGTTCGAGTGCCGAAAAATATGTTAAAAACAAAGGGATCCCGTACAACTACTACTTTGAAAAAAAGGCAAACAAATCTACTGTGAAAGCTCCTGCAGCTCCCACAAATTTCAAAGTATCCGCAAAGACAAAGAACTCTGTGACTATTGAGTGGGACGAGGTTTCAAAAGCAGATTCTTACATCGTTTATCTCTATGACAGTAAAACCGGCAAGTGTGAAAAATACAAGACTGTATCAAAGAATTCCTGTGTTATCAAAGGTCTGAAGAAGAGTACGGTCTATAGAATCAAAGTTTCTTCCGTTACCAAATCAAACGGCAAATCGGTTGAAGGCAAAAAATCCAAAACTGTAACAGTTAAAACAAAGAGCGCGTGATCCGGTTTTATGAATAATTCCAATATTATTAGCTGAAAGAACTCCCTTTTGCCGGACAATATGGTGATTTATCATATTTCTGCAAAGGGGAGATTTGTTGTTACTTTGAAATGATCGAGGCAATAAAATGAAATATGATTTTACAAAATGTGAGCTCTGCCCGAGAAGGTGCGGTGCTGACAGGACTCACGGAACGGGATTCTGCGGCGAGGGTGCAGAGCTTCGTGCTGCAAAAGCGTATCTCCACAAGTGGGAAGAACCCTGCTTGTCGGGTGAAAACGGCGCAGGCACGATCTTCTTCTCGGGCTGCAGCTTAAAGTGTGTATTCTGCCAGAATTATAAAATATCATCGGAAAACTGTGGCGCAGTTATAACCGAGCAGCGTCTTGGAGAGATATTTCTTGAGCTGCAGGAGAAGGGTGCGCAGAACATAGAGCTTGTCAGTCCGACGCATTTCGTTCCGCAGATCATTTCGGCGCTTGATCTTGTCAAAGGCAGGCTGAATGTTCCGATAGTTTACAACACCGGCGGATATGAGCGTGTTGAAACGCTGAAAATGCTGGATGGATATGTTGATATTTTTTTGCCCGATTTTAAGTATCATAATAATGAGATCGCACAGAAATATTCGGGCGCAGGAGATTATTTTGAGGTCGTATGTGCGGCAATTGACGAGATGTTACGTCAGGTCGGCGCAGCGGAATTTGATGAAAACGGCATGATGAAAAAGGGGGTTATCATCCGTCACCTTACTTTGCCGAATCACCGTCACGATTCGATCGCAGTTCTTGAGGAGATAGCTTCACGATGGGGGACGGAGAATATTGTTTTAAGCCTTATGAGCCAGTACACACCGTTTTACCGCAGCTCGGAGTTCCCCGAGATCTCACGCAGGATAAGCACCTTTGAATATAATTCCGTGCTGAAAATGGCGGAGGAGCTTGGCTTCAAAGGCTTTATGCAGGAGAGATCGTCGGCAAAGGAAGAATACACGCCCGATTTTGATCTTCAAGGAATAAAAAAGCAGCTGACGACCTGACAGCTGCTTTGATTTATATTAAGTTTGGCACGAAGCCTTTAAATGTTCTGGTGGACTCACTCCGTTTCTTCAGATTTCTTTCAAACCATGTGATCTGAGAACATTTTTCATAAAACACCACTCGCTTTCATTAAGTTAGAGCAGTTTTTATCGCTTCATTGGACTTTACCTCCTGAAATTTCTGATTGCTTTATCCATTCTTACAAGCTTCCACATAAGCGGACACTCCTTTAAAATTTAATGGAATCGGCTGTTAAGACAATCAGTGCATTGGTTTTCACTCCTGTTATTCAGAATTTTTGAGAAGTCCTATATATTACCATTTGTGATCTCTTCTTTTCTTATTGGATTTGTTCTGATCTCCCGTCCTTGCGGACTTCGCTAACCTAACCTGTCGGACTCACTCCCTTGCGATTTTATCAGATATTTTCGTCATGGAAACGACGCTTCAGATTTTTCATAGCTCATCGCTCCTTTTTATAAGATTTTGTCCTATGCGTTATTAACGCGAAGCTGAATTATCCGGTGGTCTCACTCCAATCTTTCAGATGTATAAATACCTCGTCAAAATTTTCATACGACTTCACTTCTTTCAGATAAGTCTTCGATCAGCTTTTGAAATTTACTGCATTGGTATTCGACCTTTCTGTGAAAATATGTCAGTAAATCTTATGATCCATTGGAATCACCTTTCACAATTATTGCCTTTTATGTAAAGCCTTAAGGCGTAAACACTCTCTTCGTCTTATGAGTACCCCTCGGTTGGAGAAGCTTCGGGATCCTGCGAAAGGGTATAAAAAATCCGTATATCCCATGCTGAAATTTTTGAGATATGCGGCTTAGCTTTTTGCTTTTAAGTTTTTAATTCGATACACTATCGTGTCGGAGTGAAACATTCTATGTTTTACATTTAAACTCCGCTGTATGTTTCTTAAAAGGTCATTATGCACGAGCCGCAAAAGGTACTCTCTAAAGACTGCTCTTCAATTAATTCCATCGGACTCGCCCTTCCTTTCCAAGCGTTATTTTCATTTTCCTGATATTCGTTCGGGATCCTGCATCGTCTGAAGGCTTTGACTGATTCCCGGCGAATTATCTTTGAATGCTTTAGGTTAGAGTATTTAGTGTTCCTTTGTTTTCACCTTTTCTCTCTCCTTGAATATAATATACCATATCGTTTAGCAAAAGTCAACAGTTTTTTGCCGAAAATAATGATATATTTTGTGCTGATTTTTTATATATTTTACATATTGACATTTTGACGGTGTTGTAGTACAATAAAAATGTTGAGTGCTGATTTTGCAGCAGACGTTTTATATATAAAGGAGGCAGCATTATGGCAGAAGAATTTGACATGGATTTTGGTACTGACATCTACACCCTCGTTGACGAAGACGGCGTAGAGCAGACTTTTGAAAAGATCGATGAAATGGACGTTGGCGACGATCACTACTATGCCCTCGTTCCTTATTATGAAGATCCCACAAAGGAGATCGAGGCTGATACAGAGCTTGTTGTTCTCAAGTCCGAATACGATGAAAACAATGACGAAATACTCACTACTATCGACAGCGATGAAGAGTATGAGCGCATCGGAAATATGTTCCTTGAAAGACTCAATGATATGTACGAATAATTTTCCGAAAATTTCTATTGATTTTTTCAGAACGATGTGTTATAATAATGTCAGGTAAATAAAGTGACTACTGCTTTGACCGATAAAGTGTGTTTTTATAATCCAACACATTATTAAAGGGATTCAGACTCCGGCAGCGGATTGCAGACCTCCCGCCACATTAGATGTGTGGAGCCACGGACGCAGGGAGCGTGAAACTGTTGGGCTGTTGCCCACCTGCTTGAGTGTGGGTTTTATGCTTCACATGGCGGCAAGGCGGTTCACATTAAAAACAGAGCGCATATTCTTCGGAATGTGCGCTTTCTTTTTGACACGGTTATTTGCAAGGACAGCTAAATGGTCTTTGGATAATGTATTTGTTGTATCGGTTTAGTGCGGCATTGTGAAAAATGTGCACAAAAGTGGAAAAAGTGTCGAAATAAGTAATAAAAACATAGAATAAGCAAAAACCTATTGACAAACCGAATGAAAAGTG
>JBJFFR010000152.1:0-1569 GCA_051891935.1 Oscillospiraceae bacterium | reverse complement strand
TACTAATAACCATTTGTTCTATGGATAAAGACGGTGGATAGAATACGACCAATCAGGTAACTACGTTTACCTTGAAGACGACCGCAGGCAGGCTGCCTGCCGTCATTGCAATAATATTGCACGGTAGTTTGACGCAGAGTGGGCGTATTATAGCCGCCGTATTTTATCCATAGGTTAAATGGTTATTAGTATTATGCCGAGAAGGTCATTAATTCGCATCATAGAAAACTCGGTAGTTCTTCTCCGAATGCGAATAGACGCTCATTACAAGTCCTATGCTTACGAACATACTTATCATCGAGGTTCCGCCCTGACTGATAAACGGCAGCGGAACGCCGATAACGGGCATTACAACGAGCACCATTCCTATATTAAGTATGCAGTGGATAAATATCATCGCAAAAACGCCGATGCAGATGTTCCTTCCAAGCTCGTCCTTGGCGATAGTTCCGTCTGCAACTATCTTTAGGCAGACATAAGCCAGCACTGCAACAAGAGCAATGCAGCCGATAAAGCCGAAGCACTGACCTACGAATGTAAAAATGAAGTCGTTCTGTACATACGGCACGGGAACATATTCTTCGGCATGGATCCCCTTTCCGAAAAGCTGACCCGAGCCGAGAGCGAGCCTTCCCCAATGCTGCTGATAGAAAATATCGGCAAACTGCGGATCGTTGATCGGATCCTCCTGGAAAAGCACGAGAAAGCGGTTCTTCTGATGCGGCAGCATGATCTTTTCCCATATAAACCATACTCCGAACGGCGCTGCAACAAGAACAGGAAGTATATACTTCCACGAAAGTCCTGCTGCGAAAATCATAAAAGCGAATATCATAAGGAAAACGATAGCCGTTCCGTCATCGCCCTGCAGAATAACGATCATAACGGGTATTGCGCCGTGAATGCAGAGCAGCACAACATTCAGAAAGTGGTTGATGTTGTCCTTTACCTTGTCGAGGTGAACGGCAAAGGTCATTATAAACGCGATTTTGAGAAACTCGGAAGGCTGCATCGTTGTAAATCCAAGGTCTATCCAAGCTCGGTCGTCAACACCCTCGTGCGGCTGATAACCGAGCGAGGTGAACGTCAGCATCGTCAGCCCAAGGCAAAGCGGCGCATACAGGAACCACAGCTTCGTGAACCAATGGTAGTCCAGCCCCGACATTATCAGTGCTATCGCAGCTCCGATGCAGGAGGCGATAAACTGTATCTTATACATACTTGTTTCCTTTGATGTAACACCGTTCGTAACGAGCGTGTACATCATCAGCACAGAAAGCGCAGCAAGACTGCATACCGCAATAAAAAGACCCTTGTCCAGCTTGCGGAAGTATCTCAACATAGCGCCGAAGATCGTCTTTATCATATTTATATCCTTTGTTATAAGGGGTTCTCTAAAAACCGGGACAAAGCAATACTTCGTATTGCTCGCATATTTTCGTACATGACTTACATCAGCTGCAAGGCAACAAACCGCAGTCAATACTAAAGAAACGCTGATAAATCAGCTTATTCTTGATGTATTACAAGGTTTGTTAACGCAGCAGATGATGTAAGTCATAGAAAATA
>JBJFFR010000151.1:0-8191 GCA_051891935.1 Oscillospiraceae bacterium | reverse complement strand
TTAGAGCTTGGTTGCAGCGATGCAGTACGGAAGCAGAAACCCTCTCGAAACCCGCGACGAGAATGATTTGGGCCGCTATGGTCTTGGCATGAAAACGGCATCGCTTTCTCAATGCAGAATCTTAACAGTTTTATCCAAAAAGGCCGGCGTACTGACTGGTGCTCAGTGGAACCTGAATCACATTCAACGCGCAGAATCTTGGTCTTTGCTGCTTATAGATGAGGAAGAGGCGAAGAAGTATCCGAGCTTCGATAAATTGAATCAGTATGAGAACGGAACACTTGTTATTTGGCAGGACCTCGATAAGTTTGCAGTTGGAGAAACCGATATTGCTGAAGCTTTTACCAGAAAGATGGAACTAATTCGTGAGCATCTTTCTCTCGTTTTTCATAGATACTTAAGCGGTGAACCGGGTCTGAAAAAATTAGATATCCGCATGAATGAGCAAAGCGTCGAACCGCAGGATCCGTTTCTTATTAAAAAGAGCACTCAGCTCATGGACGATGAAGTTATTATTGTGCGAGGACAAAAAGTACGCGTAAAACCGTATATTTTGCCTCACACTTCTAAACTGACGCAAAAAGAACTGAAGGCTTTGGGCGGGAAAGACGGTTTGCGTAAAAATCAGGGATTTTACGTGTATAGAAACAAACGTCTCCTCGTGTGGGGGAACTGGTTCAGGCTTATGAGACAAGGTGATTTGTCAAAACTTGCAAGAGTACAAGTTGACATTCCTAATTCCTTGGATGATCTTTGGACTCTTGATATTAAAAAGTCTACTGCCACACCTCCTGAGGAAGTGAAAAGGAATCTTTCCGTAATTATTCAGAAAATATCTGAAGGCAGCAAGCGGACTTGGACTTATAGAGGAAAGAAAGAAACTAATGACAATATCGTCCACGTGTGGAATCGCCTGATAACACGTGACGGGAATGTTCTGTATGAAGTAAACCCCGATCATCCCTTGGTGGAAAGCATTGTATCTGCGCATCCTGAAATACAGCCGCAGATTGAAGCACTTCTGAAGCAGATAGGGATGTCACTTCCTATTAACTCACTGTACATAGACTTAACAAACGACGAAAAAATGGATAATGACAGTGATAACAAAGGAACAGAAGTGATAACCCTTTTGAAAAATGTTGTTTCCACATATTCTGGTGAGGATAAAGAAGGCTTTATTAAGGCACTATTGATAACCGAGCCTTTCTGCAATTATTCTGATGAGATAGAGAAAGCAATGAAAAGAGGCGAAATAGTATGACTGATAACATGAAAATTTTGATTGATCAAGTTACAACTGCGATCAACAGCGAATATGGAGATTCTCTGCCGACCCTTGAGCAAATCAATGATAAAGCAGATACTTTCCGTACACTTTTCGCACCGCTTTATCCCATATCAGACGAAGAATACATTCGTGTCAAAAGAGAATTAGCAACCAATATTCTTCACAGAATCGGTGTAGCAACAACACTGCGCGGCCATGATGCCGAACATCAGTCTTGGTACTTTATTCAGGAAAATGATGGATACTATTGGAACCGGTATAAAACTTATTTGAAGAACGTTAAGCATTGGGGAATTGATGTTGTAAATAGGCTTAACCAGACGACCGATGAAATAATGGACGATCTTGGAAATCCCAAGGATGCTGCACGTCCTTTCCAGCGGAGAGGATTGCTGTTGGGTGATGTTCAGTCAGGCAAAACTGCTACATATACAGCCATATGCAATAAGGCATCTGATGCTGGTTATAGGGTGATTATCGTCCTTGCCGGAATGATGGAGAATCTGCGTGTTCAAACGCAGGAACGGCTTGATGCTGAATTCGTCGGCAAAGAAAGTAAATATACCCTCGATAAAAAAGCAGAGCAGGAAATCCGAAATAAACCAGTAGGCGTCGGAAAAATTCCGCCAGCACTTCCCGAAAAAAGCATAGCTTGCTTCACCTCTGTTGCAACAGATTTTAACAAAGCTATCCTGCGTGCTTTTAATTTGGATTTGCGGACGCTGAATGGGACAGCGCTTTTCGTCGTGAAAAAGAATAAAAGCGTCCTCAACAACCTGTATAAATGGCTTCTGGAGAATAACGCCGATCATGAAACCGGTCTGATTGATCTCCCGCTGCTTTTAATTGACGATGAGGCGGACAACGCTTCTGTAAACACTAATTCCGAAGAAAAAGATCCTACGGCGATCAACCAAGCCATTCGAAACATTCTCAACTGCTTCAGACAGGCTTCATACCTCGGCATTACTGCTACACCTTTTGCAAATATCTTTATTGATCCGGATACTGATGAAGCCACAAGAGACCTGTTCCCAAAGGACTTTCTCACAGTTCTTCCGACTCCCGAATTGTATATTGGTGCAGACAAAATATTCGGCAACGGAGATGCCGACGAATGGGATGATGGAGTTCCTCACACGAGAACTGGAGGAATATATGGGGATTCGATTATTCCAATCCAAAATGAAGAACAGGAATCGTTCTATGTCTTTAAGCACAAAAAAGAACTCGCAGACGAATTGTATGATTTGCCGGAAAGCATGAGAAAAGCAATCCGATATTTCATACTGGCCTGCACGATTTCTGATATTCGTCAAGATAACACGGAACATAGATCTATGCTCGTTAACGTCAGCAGATTTACGAAAGTTCAAAATGTAACTGCTGACCTCGTTGAAGCGTATGTTTCAAGCATAAAAGCCGATCTTGAGAACTATTCTGCTCTACCCGTAGAAAAAGCGATGCAGATAAAAAATATCGCAGCACTATATGCTGAGTGGGAAGATTTCCAGCTCGAAGAAGCGGCAAAGATCACGTGGGAATCTTTCCTTCACGACTTCCTGCTCAAATCCGCGAAGCGGATTGAGGTAAGGTCGGTAAACCAACAGCACGGAGCGTCTTCCCTTAATTACTATGAGTACAAAGGTGTGGGGATGCGTGTCATTGCTGTCGGTGGAAACAGCTTGTCCAGAGGTTTGACGTTGGAAGGATTATGCGTCAGCTATTTCTACAGAAACACGATGATGTATGACACACTTCTCCAAATGGGAAGATGGTTTGGTTATCGTCCTAATTACGATGATTTATTCAAGGTATGGATGGCTGAAGATGCTATTGATTGGTATGGATATATTACAGATGCAATCAATGAATTGAAAGACGAACTGCGCAAAATGAAGCGCCAAAACCAAACTCCTGAAGAATTTGGCCTTAAAGTTAGACAAGCTCCTGGCTCGCTGCTCATTACTGCACGGAATAAGATGCGCACCGCAACTTCTGTCAAAAGACCTATTACTGTTTCCGGCAGAATGATTGAAACCCCAAGATTAAAGGGAGATGCTGTTTCTGTTCAGGAAAACGAGACACTTTGCCGTTCGTTTATTGAATCTATCTCCGCTGACATTCAGTACGAGTACGATGATTATACCAAGGCTTTTATTTGGAGGAATGTCCCCAAAAAGGCTGTAACAGAAATCGTAAGAAGCTACATAACACACCCCTGGAACTTAAACTTCCAGCCAGCAGCTCTTGCCGAATATATTGCCACGGATGAAGGCCCGTTGGATTTCTGGGATGTTGCCATTCCGCAGGATTCCGACATAAGCCAGACGGTTAAGATTAACCTAATTGATGGCACTACTGTCGATGTTCATCCAAAAGGAAGGCCGCTTGAGTGGGATTTAACGAGCAAAAACATGCTCAAAGTATATGGTCGGCACGTTCGTATTGGCTCAGGCGGATGTACGAAAATTGGGTTAACTGAGCAAAAAATAAAAGATCTCCGCGAAGAATTCGGCAGCAGCAAAGATAGTACATATCTGCACACCGAACGCAATCCGCTTCTCCTTATCCACGTATTGAGCAATACAAATCCGGAAATGAAACCGGGCGATCCGAAACAGGTGTTTGCTCTTGGCTTGGGGTTCCCATACGACGGCAACGAGCGTACCGCAAATTATATGGTTAACGTTAAAGAATTGAAGAACTGGGTTGATATCGAAGACGAGGATGATGACGATGAGAACGATTAATGACTTATATGAAAAATGGAATAGTATCTCTCCCTATACTGGAGGATTTCTGCTTGTTTCTGATGAGCATCCACTGTCATTTCATATAGGCTATTTATCTGATTCTCAAAAATGCTTTATTGTATTGAACACAGGAAAACTCGAGAAGATTTCCTCTTCAAAAGCAATAAATGTTGAGAATATACTTTTGAGCGATAACTCTTATGCACTGCGCTTTTCTCTGAACTATGCTTCTTTGGATGAGATATTTGTCAAACTGTGTTGGGACCTTATGAGCGCTTCAAAAGATGATCAAAAACCCATCGAAAAGATTGTCGCTCAATATAAAAAGTGGCTTAGGCTTTTGCAGCAAATCGGCAATGGACTGCTGCCGCCGCATAGTCAAAAAGGTCTTATTGGAGAGCTGCTGTATTTAGCTGATCTTATCGAAAGACATGGCGAAAATAAGGCACTTGGTGAATGGGTCGGTCCGGAAGGGGCAGATCAGGATTTCAATTTTGAAGATGGTTGGGCTGAAATAAAAACTACAATTATTGCAGGAACTTCCGTTCAGGTGTCGTCGCTTCAGCAATTTGATCGCTCGGACGAAGGAACACTAATTGTATATTTCCTCGACAAAACATCGTCAACCGGAACCACTACTATGTCATTGAACGAAGCGGTTGAATTGGTTTCTTCAAAGGTCACGATGCAATCCAATAAAGACTTTCTCGAACTAAAATTAGCCAAGTGCGGATACCAAAGCAAAAATGCAGACGAGTATTCGGCTTACAGATTTAAGCTGTCAGAAAGACGACAGTATTGTGTCTCATCAGGTTTCCCGCGGCTGACGAAAGACAATGTGCCGCCAGCAGTTATCGAAGTACAGTATCGGATTGATTTGCCGTCGATAGAAACGTTTAGAAAAAGAGAGGACTAAGTTATGGATGTGCATGAATTCCACAAGGATTTTTTGGAAGAGGTAAAAGCGACTGCCGCTACCGAAGGCTCCGGCTCTAATGCCGCCTTTGTCAGCGTTGCAAGCAGTTATCTTGTAAATGCTGAAGTCCTTTCCGATTTTACTGCTGCTTTCTATCTTGGCAAAAGCGGTTCGAAAAAGCTTAGAGTAGATGGGTACGTGTTGGATGAATTTGACTACACGTTTAACCTGATAATTGCCGATTATACCGGCGATGAAGAACGAGATACTGTAACCAGAACATACGCAACGCAGCAATTTGATTTTTTGATTCACTTTATCGAAGAATCTTACGGCAGCAAGCTATATCGCGAGGTTGAGCCGAGCACCCCGGCGTCAGATCTGATTGAGCAGCTTCGTTTTCATAAAGATCGGATTAGAAAGTTCCGCCTTATTCTCCTCACTGATGGCTTCATGAGCAATCGTATCAGTGAGATTGAGGCAAGAACCATCAATGATATCCCGATTGAGTGTCAGATTTGGGATATAGACAGAATATACCGAGTATGTTTTTCAGATCTTGGCCGTCAAGATATCGAGATAGACTTCAAGGCGTATACAAACGGCAAAGGAATACCTTGCTTGGAAGCAAGCAGTGCCAACAGTGAGGATTATCATAGCTATCTTTGTATTATCCCGGGCACGGTTTTAGCTGACGTTTATGATACATATGGCAGTCAGCTGTTGGAAGGTAATGTTCGCTCTTTCCTGTCAACAAAGGTTGCAGTTAATAAAAAGATCAGAGAAACTATTTTAAGAATCCCTCAGAATTTCTTTGCATATAACAACGGCGTTTCTGCTACGGCTATGGACTTGCAGTTTGAATCAACGCCAGAAGGAAAGTTTATCACTTATGCTCGTGATTTTCAGATAATCAACGGCGGTCAGACTACTGCCTCCCTTTCAAATGCAAGGCATAAAGATGCCGCTGATCTGAATCAGATTTATGTTCAGATGAAGCTGACAGAAGTGGACAATGATGCCGATAAGTCGAGCGACTTAATTCGGAACATTTCTCGGTCGTCCAATAGCCAGAATAAAGTCAGTGACGCGGACTTCTTTGCGACGCATCCTTTCCACATTCGTATGGAACAGATATCGCGGCGCGTTTTTGCTCCTGCTTCCGGCGGCGCACAGTATGAAACAAAATGGTTTTATGAGCGTGCACGCGGTCAATATTTACAGGCGCAGATGCGTATGACAAAGGCGCAAAAGGACAAATTCACAGCGCAAAATCCTAAAAAGCAGGTTATTACTAAAACTGATCTCGCAAAATATCGTGATTCTTGGGCAGGTATGCCCCAAGTGGTCAGTAAAGGTGCACAGACAAACTTTATGAAGTTTGCCGAAATAATCGATGAAGCATGGAATAAGTCAGACACTCAGTTTAATGACAAGTTCTTTAAGGATACTGTGTCTCTGGCAATTCTATTCAAGCATACAGAATGGGTCGTGTCACATCAACCCTGGTTTGAACAAGGTTATCGCGCAAACATTGTTACATACTCCATTGCCTTGCTGCACCGGTTGATTAAGTCGCAGTATCCAGATATGGATCTTGATCTTCAGCTAATCTGGACCCGTCAGCAGGTTCCGGACATTGTTACAAACGAGCTGGTAAAGATAACGAAGTTTGTATTTGACAGGATTACTGATCCTTCTCGCGGAACAATCAACGTAACTCAGTGGTGTAAAAGAGATGCCTGCTGGGACGATGTAAAGAAGTGCGACATTCGTCTTGCTCCAGGATTTGACATGGTACTGGTGAGTAAAACAGATACAAAGTCTGCGGAAAAGGAAGCAAAACAAGATCAGAAACTTATTTCTGATGTTGAAGCGCAGGCGAAAGTTCTTGAACTCGGTGCAGATTATTGGGCAAAGGTAAATGATTTCGTTTTAGCTAAGAGAGTGACTTTCTCTCCGGATCAAATGAAGGCCATGAAATATGCTTTGAAAATACCAGTTCAGTTTCCGAGTGCCTATCAAAGTGTTCAGCTTCTTGCATTACTTGAAGAAGCAAAGGCAAATGGGTTCAAAGCATAAGGAGATATGTTGAAATGGGAAAATACTCAGTAGTCGATTTGTTTGCAGGAGCCGGAGGCTTGAGCCTCGGCTTTATGCAAACAAATAAATACGATATAAAAGTTGCATTTGAGAACAATCCTGACATGCAGGCTACATATCGAGAAAATCATCCTAATGTTGAAGTTCTCGGCGACGTATGCAAAGCAGATTACAAAGAAATCCAAAAGAAATATGGGGCTATTGATGTTGTAATCGGCGGTCCTCCGTGCCAAGGTTTTTCAAATGCAAACAGGCAGAAGAACCACGCTATCAGCCAGAATAATATGCTTGTAAAGCAGTATCTTCGGGCAATCCTCGAACTTAAGCCCAAGGCATTTGTAATGGAAAATGTCAGCATGCTTCGCTCTGAAGTCCATAGGTTTTATATGGAACATGGAGATGAGAAAACGGTTAAAAAATGCGGCATCCCTGTAAAGGATACTCCGCTTCATCTTCTTGATGCTAAATTTCTATTCGATTCCGCAATTAACATTGTTCAGAATGAAACGGAAATTGCAAAGTACCTTTGGTCCGAAGAAGATTATTCCGAGCTGAACGTAATATACAAAAACTCGAAGAACCTTTCTAAAATGAAGAAGGCTCTTGAGAAGCACAAGGTTAAGCTTCTGCGAGCAGCTGAAAATCATCTTAAAAATGAATCTAATGATCATATTTCGCTTGAGACTAGAAAGGCATTCGAAGCCATTTCTTCCTACTATGATGGTAAGTTACCTGCAGAGAAAATAATTGAAACTATTGAGCCAGCAATTATGATCCAGCGGATGCTTAGCAAGGCCCAAGAGATATTCCGGAATAACATCATAGTTGATTCTTATTCGCAAGAAGATGGTCTTTCTGCTCACATAAGGTCTTTCGCGGTATTTGACTACTTAACCGGCATTTTAACTGCCCCAGAAAATGATTATGTAATAAACAGTGATGTCCTCTGCGCAGCCGATTATGGCGCACCTCAAAAACGAATGAGGTTCGTTGTGATAGGAATTAAACGTAGCATAGCAACCAAGATTGCGCTTCCCAAAGGTCGTTTTGATGAGGATGAATACCGAACAGTAAGAGATGCTATTGCGGACCTCGAAACGGTGTCTCCGGTATATGGCCTCGAAG
>JBJFFR010000150.1:0-8278 GCA_051891935.1 Oscillospiraceae bacterium | reverse complement strand
AGCGCCACCTTGCCAAGGTGGAGGTAGCGAGTTCGAGCCTCGTAATCCGCTCCAACGGCGCTATAGCCAAGTGGTAAGGCGTAGGTCTGCAACACCTTGATCCCCAGTTCAAATCTGGGTGGCGCCTCCATGATCCGTTTTCTTTAAGAAGACGGATTTTTTTTATTTATCAAATAGTATTTTTTCTTTAAAAATACTTGATATGTCGGGACAAATGGTGTATAATTATATAAGTTATCGCAGTAGAAAGGTGTACCCCCTAATATGCCACGAAAAAACTATTATTATTCTGAAAAACCGAGAACATCAAAGGTTCTTGTTACATTGAATGTTATTATAATTGTACTTATCGTTCTTGTTCTTTCCGCTCTTGGTCTTTATGGCTTTACTTTTTTCACGGGAAAAGATCCTCTTGCAAATATAGGTATAAAAATGCCCTGGGATGATGAATATGTCATTACCGAACCGGTTGTTGTTGAGATCGAGCCGACAGATACAATAACAATTATGACTACAACGGAAACCGTTGAGACAACAGCAAACATTATTCTCACAGATCCTTCGGATTCGGAAGGTTCCACAGCCGAAACAAGCGAAACTGAACCTAAATACAGCTCTACGGAATATGACAAATCGTTTTTCTCAAACAGTCTTTTTATCGGGGATTCGATTTTCACGGGCTTTTCGGGATTCGGATATCTCGAACCCGATAATGTCTTTGCGCAGGTCGGTCTTAATCCCGAGTCTGCTCTTACAAAGGAAATAAACGGCGTTACTTCTATAAAAAAAGCCGAAGTAATGCAGCCGGAATATATTTGCATTATGCTTGGAACAAACGGCCTTGCTTTTTTGAGCACCGATTATATGGCGGAAGAGATGTCAAAGCTTGTTGATGAATTAAGAGAGGTTTCTCCCGATTCAAAGATCGTCATTCTGTCGATCCCTCCCGTGACAGCTGTTCACGAAAGCGAAAATCCCGAAAAGATACCCGTTATAATGAGCTACAATAACAAGCTTGAAAATACGGCAGAGGATAAGTCCTGCAAATTTATTGATATATTCACAATGCTTCAGGATGATGACGGATATCTTGCAGCTGACTATGCTGAAGCCGACGGACTTCATTTCCTCGGAAAAGCTTACGGAGTTGTCTTGAGCAGAATACAATTTGAGCTTACAAATGATCAGCAGGATGTCACGGAAACTGAATCGGTGACCGATATCGAATCCGTAACAGCGGTACCTGCGGAAACAGCTGTTACAGTTGATGAGATATCCTTTACCGAGAGTGAAACTGTGACAGCTTCAAGCAGCGAACCCGAAACAGAAACAGTAACAGAGATAAAAACAGATATCTTACAGTAAAAAGGAAGGTCAATTATGAGATTAAGAAATTTTGCGGCAATGCTTATTCTGCCGATAGTGATGCTTACAGCTTGTTCAAAGGTAGAAACGGCTGATGAGGTGAAGCAGCCTGCTCCTGCTGATATTACAGCAGCGATAATGGCAGAGATCGAGATCCCGTCTGCTGTTGAAAAAACAAAAGATGATGTCGGTGCATATTATGATATTGATACAGAAGCGGCAGAGGCTCTTTCTGTGTATATCTGCGGCTCCGGTGCTTATCCCGATGAGCTTGCAGTTTTCAAGATGAACTCTGCGGAAGATGCTGAAAATGCCCGTGCAGCTGCTCAGAAGCGTCTTGACAGTCAGATCGAGCTTTATGCCGATTATACTCCTAATGAGATGTATAAGCTTGACGGGGCAAAGGTTGTTGTCAAGGGCAATTATGTTATGCTTTTTGCCTGCTCGGATGATGACAGGGCATACGAGATCGCTGACAGTTTATTCTGATCTTTTACAGCATAGTCTAAAACAAAACTTTTGTTTCAAAAAATATAAAAAAATACTTGCATTTTTTTCGCTAATATAGTATAATATAACTATAAGATGAATCCATATAGAAGGAAGGTCATATAAAATGAATAACGAACAGACAATGACGTTTACTGTTATTGAGGAAAACGAAGGAGAACTTAAAAAGAATCTCACATTAATATATGACGCTCTCAATGAAAAGGGTTATAATCCCATTAATCAGATCGTTGGATATATTTTATCGGAAGACCCGACTTACATAACAACGTATAATAACGCAAGAAATCTTATCAGACATATCGATAGGGATGAGCTTCTTCAGGAGCTTGTTAAATCGTATCTCTCAAAATAAGTTTCATCTGCAAGGTGTGCGCTGTGATGTAATGTCGCAGCGCATTTTTGTTAATAACAGGAAGTAATTTGTGATAAAATTGTAACCTCTCTGTAGTGTTATTTTCCGTTAATTTGTGATATAATATACTTGTGATAAGTTTTAACGATGCAGCTATAATAAAAGATATACGGTTTATCCGTAAATTTTGTTATGGAGGGATCGGATGAAGATCTTGAAGCTTATCACAGCATTTGCGGCAGCTGCCATTGCTGTGAATCTTTTGACCTTTACAGCTTCGGCAAATCATCTGTCAGCACAGGATATCTCCGAGCTGAACGGGCTTTCGGCTGAATCTCACGGCTATGGACAGGGCATCGAATGTGACGAAAACAATTGTCCGACAGGTGCAAAGATGTTCAACGATGAGTTTGAAGCCTATAACAGCTATGCGGTGTTCAGCGGAGAAAAAGGTATCTGTCTGACATTTGATCAAGGCTACGAGAATGGCTATACCGAGAAGATACTCGATACCTTAAAAGAGAAAAAAGTCAAAGCGGTATTTTTCCTGACAGGCGACTATGCAAAGCGAAATAAAGAGCTTGTAAAGCGTATGATCGCAGAGGGTCACATCATTGGAAACCACGGTATGAAGCATGAATCTCTGCCGGCTCTTTCACCCGAAAGTGCAGAGGAGGAGATCATGTCGCTCCATGATTTCGTAAAAAATGAATACGGAGTCGAAATGAAGTATCTCCGCCCACCGTGCGGAGAGTATTCGGAACGTGCTCTTGCTGTTTGCAGTAAGCTTGGTTACAAGACAATGCTCTGGAGCTATGCGTACTGTGACTGGAATGTAGATAACCAGCCTGATTGTGCTTCCTCGCTTGAAAAGGCGAGAAATGCCGCACATGACGGTGCAATATATCTTTTGCACAGCGTTTCATCAACGAATGCGGAGATACTGCCGCAGCTCATTGATGATATTCGCGCAGACGGATTTGAATTTTGTCTGCCGAATGTTTAATTTCTGATTTCACAACCGATCAATTTCGGTTATGATTTACCGCACATCGATGCAGACGATGTGTATTTGTTTAGGCGCAGTCTTTTTCGTGCCTCCAACTCATTTCATTTTATTTTATTTCAGCAGCTTTTCGCTAAAAAGGCTGCTGTTTTTTTGCAAAAAAATACTGCATGACTTTAGTGTATACCGATGAAGAAGTATTATCGGTATCGAGCGACAAACTTTGCTCATTTCGTAAATAACAAACGAAATGACAAAGGGGTCGCCCCTTGTGCCATGCAGTATATTCTTATTCGTTGATCTCTTCGATAACAATGCTGCTTTCGTCGACATCATAATCATCATCGCTGTATATGTTTCCGCTGTCATCAGCGTCAGCTTTAAGATGCTTTACAGCAAGAGAATCGGTGTCGATAGCCTCTTCATAGGGAATGTCATTCATATTTCCATGATAAAGATCATCGTTCTCGTATGATTTGTCACGAAGACCATCTGTTGTAAGTGTTGAGATATCAAGCCCGTTCATGCTGCTTCCCACTTCGGGGAGAGGTTCTTCACGAAGCACCATTGGTTCAGCGGCAGGCTTCGGTGCGGACTTGCGTCCCATATTGCTGAAAAAGTCATCCGCTGTAACAGCACTGCTCGGGTCAAAAGTCTTTTCTTCTTTTGGCTCTTCCGATGCGGTGTATGCGTCGTTCATGCTGCCGTGATAGTTGCCGTCATCGTTGAGTGTTTTATCGGTGAGGTTTTCCGCAGCAAATGAGTCGGTTACAACGTCATTCATGCTGCTTCCTTCTTCCGGGAGCGGTTCTTCACGAAGTCCGACAACATCGGGAACATCAATATCGGTTTTTACAGGCTGTTCAACAGGCTTTGGCTTGCTTTTTTTGTCAAGATCAGCAAAAAAATCGTCAGCGCTTGCAGGCTTTGCTGCAGGAGCAGGAACGGGTGCAGGGGATACTGGGGCAGCGGATCTCGGTTCATCCTTGGTTTTGTTTTTGTTGAATAAAAACATATTCTAACACCTTTCTTTTGTTATTTATCCATATCTGAAATCCGGATCGAAGAAGGATCCGCATCAAATGTATAATCATCATCGTCGTCGCTGTAAATATTGTTGTCTTCGGGTTCTTCAGAAATGTCATCATCCACATAATCATCGAGCGAACTGAGATCAAGCGCACTTACGTCAATACCGCCCATTCCTCCGTCATCGTAGTTGAAAGTAGGTCTTGCGGCACTGTCATCGGGAAGATTTTCCAGGTCTTCTGCCGAAACAGTCGTTGTGAGCATAATATTGTTATCCTGCAGAACGGAAGCAGAATTTTTCTCTGCAGCTGCTGCATTGTTTACTTCAGGTTTCTTTACAGCAGAAGTGCTTGCAGCTTTTTTTACAACTAATCTTTTAACGGTAACACCTTGTTTTGAATTCCTGACAGGCGCAGCTCCTTTGACTGCACTTTCATTTTTGATAACGGGAGCAGGCTTGGCTTTTACCTGCTTATAGGATAAGTCATACTCTTGAAATGAATTGCGTGATTTGTGTGCTTTCTTGTTTCTGCCGGATCTTGATTTGAATATGTTATTGAAAATCCCCATAATTACTCCTTGTTTCCCCCCATTTAAATCGGGAGATTCTTATATAAATAAATTTTACCATATATATTGAATTAAGTCAAGAAAAAAGTTGACATAATAAAAAAAATCTGTTATAATACATTGTGGTAATTTAGTTTATTATTGCGGCTTCTTTTTCGGCAGCAGGGAAGTCGGTTAAAATTTTTTGCTGTCGGGAAACGGAGTTTTCTATGGCTGCTAATATTGTAATCGGTACTCAATGGGGAGATGAGGGCAAGGGTAAGGTAATTGACATCCTTGCTTCAAGAGCAGATGTTGTTGTTCGTTCACAGGGCGGAAACAACGCAGGTCATACTGTTGCAAGCAATGGTGAAACATATAAGCTTCATCTTATCCCTTCGGGTATTCTTTATAAAGACACCCTTTGCCTTATCGGTGCAGGCGTTGTTCTCAATCCGCAGGATCTTCTCGGCGAGATCGACGACCTCGAATCAAGAGGTATCTCCTGCGATAACCTCAAGATCGACCCAAGAGCACACGTTGTTATGCCTTGGCACATTATACTTGACGGACTTTCCGAAGAATTCAGAGGAAACCTTGATATCGGCACAACAAAGCGCGGTATCGGCCCTACATATATGGACAAGTATGAGCGTTCGGGCATTCGTTTCTACGATCTTATTCATCCCGAAGTATTCGCTGAAAAAGCTCGCACAACGGGCAAGCTCAGAAACAAGATCATAACCGAGGTTTTCGGCGGCGAAGCAGTTGACATTGAAGCTGTTATCAAGGAATACACCGAATATGGCAAGCGCCTTGCAAAATATGAGGCTGACGTTTCCGTTCTTGCTTACGAAGCAATAAAGGCTGATAAGACTATCCTCTTTGAGGGAGCACAGGCTACACTTCTCGATATCGACTTCGGTACATATCCTTACGTTACAAGCTCGCATCCGCTTTCTGCAGGTGTTTGCGTTGGTACAGGCGTTGGTCCGACAGTTATCAACAACGTTTACGGCGTTGCAAAGGCATACACAACAAGAGTCGGCAAGGGACCGTTCCCGACAGAGCTTAACGACGCAACAGGCGACTATATCCGTGAAAAGGGTCATGAGTTCGGCACCATCACAGGCAGACCAAGACGTACAGGTTGGTTTGATTCCGTTATCATCCGTCACGCTGTTCGTGTAAACGGTCTTAACTGCCTCGTTGTAAACAAGCTTGACACTCTCGCAGGAATTGATACCCTCAAGATCTGTGTTGCATATAAGAAGCCTGACGGCACTATTATCAAGGATTTCCCTGCAACTCTCGAAGAGCTTGACGGCTGCCAGCCTGTTTACGAAGATTATCCCGGATTTAACGATGATATTTCCGGCTGCAGATCATTTGACGAGCTTCCCGAGATCTGCAAGGGCTATATCAAGCGCCTTGAAGAGCTCTGCGAATGTAAGATCGCAATGATCGGCGTTGGTCCCGACCGTGAGCAGCAGATCGAAAGATAAAAAACTTATCCCCACATCGCAAAGGTGTGGGGGTTTTGTATAGAAGGGGATAATATGAATAATAAACAATTATTTTTAATCATCTTAAGTGTTTTAATGATGTCCTCATGCGGTAAAGATGCGGATAAAACGGAAATCTCATCGGAAACAATGGTAATAGCACGAAGTGCTGATGAAAACGATCATATAAGATCAATTATAGAAAATTTCAGATCGGAAAGCAAGTACAATGTCGAAGTAAAAAGCTATTCCTCATCTGATCTATTGACAACTGCGCTGCTCGGCGGTGAACAGATCGATGTGATTTACGCTGACAAAAACATAGATGTTTCTCCGTTTGCGAGCAAAGGAATATTGACTGATCTTACTCAGTACATAAACGAAGATGACTATGTGAGATCTGTGCTTGATGCAATGAAGCAAAACGGAAAGCTTTATGAGATACCGTTTGATTTTGATGTTGAATCCGCAGTAGCAAAGAAAAAGCTCTGGAATAGCGATCCCGATACAAGTTTTGAGCATATATCGGAAAAAGCAAACGCTCTTGGTTGTAGAATTCCTTTTGATTATACAATGGATTCGTATGGCTTTATAACATTTATTATGTCAAAGTATGTTGACTTTGAAAACAAGACCTGCAGTTTTGACAGTGATGACTTTAAAAAGCTGATCGAATTCATGAAATCGTATAACAGATCAGTTTCAAAACTGACAAACGAACAACTGTATGATGCTTTCAAAAATGATGATATGCTTGTGATGGCAACGGGATTTTCAAGTTTCGATCAGCTGGATTATCTTGAAAGTGATGTTGGAGATGAAATAGAATTTATCGGTTTTCCGTCGGATGAAGAAAATTTCCATATAGCTGTCCCACGCTCGACATTTTCAATCGTTGACGGTTCGAAAAGCAAAAACGAAGCTGTAAAATTTGTAAAGAAATGCGTTTCGTATGATTCTTTTGTAACGACTCTTCCCGACGGTCAAAAGATCGTTTCACATAGTTTCAGTATTCCGATCAATTATGAAGCGCTTCAATTTTGTTACGATCAGTTTTTTACGCAGAATTCTTTTGATATTCCCGATGATATCAGAAAAGATAATGTTGACGAGCTTATGCGTCAGATAGACACGATATCGTACATTGCCGGCACATCGGATTCAAAAATACAGCAGATCATAACAGATGAATTGTCTGCATATTTTGAAGGTAATAAGGCTTCAGAAACCGTTTGCCAAAGCATTCAGAGCAGATGTATGATATTTATGGATGAGCAATATAATTGAAGTGGTGAAGTATGAGAATAAAAGAAATAGATTTTGATTTTACGGTCTGCAAAGTGGAAGATTACTCGCTTGTCAACCTTGGTTCGGAGTATGTTTTTATCGGAAAAACGGACGAAGAAAAATCGCTTGTTTGTATCACAGATGAAACTCCGTCAAATACTATTGAAAGGGAAGACGGCTGGAAAGCATTCCGCATTGAGGGTATTCTTGACTTTTCTCTGATAGGTATTTTGTCGAAGATCTGCGGCATTTTAGCGGAAAATAAAATAGGCGTTTTTGCTGTTTCAACTTTCAATACAGATTATATCCTGACAAAGAAAGAACAGTTTATACTAAACACCATTTAAAATATGGAAAAAATCAAGCCGACAATCTCGAATATATAGGATTTCGGCGCAGATTTTTTCCCGTTTTTTATTGGTGTTTAGTATTAAAAACGCTTTGCGAATTCTTGAAAATTCAGATTATGAAATAATAAATAAAAAAATAAACCTGTCTAAACAAAACGTTTAAACAGGTTTGTTGTGGGGTGGGAGATGGGATTCGAACCCACGATCTTCGGGACCACAATCCGACGCTTTAACCAACTAAGCTACACCCACCATATTGGCGCGTCATACTGGATTCGAACCAGTGGCTTACTGCTTAGAAGGCAGTTACTCTATCCAGCTG
>JBJFFR010000149.1:0-35076 GCA_051891935.1 Oscillospiraceae bacterium | reverse complement strand
TTTAGGGTGTTTCGCTTCTGCGGAAGCGACCAAAGGGCTTTGCCCTCTGGACACCTACCACCTTTGAAAAGGTGGACGAAACTTTTGGGCGCTTCGCGGTGTGTTTCCGCTCTAATTACGAATTAGCTATTGATTTACCCGTATAGAGCTGATAATATCTGCCCTTTTCTGCGATAAGCTTGTCGTGCGGGCCTCTTTCGATGATCCTGCCTTGTTCAAGCACCATGATACAGTCGGAATTCTTGACCGTGGAAAGTCTGTGAGCGATGACAAAGGTCGTTCTGCCGTGCATAAGGCCGTCCATGCCCTTCTGAACGAGCGATTCTGTTCTTGTATCAATTGATGAGGTAGCTTCATCAAGGATAAGCGCAGGCGGATCTGCGACTGCGGCACGGGCGATAGCAAGGAGCTGTCTTTGACCCTGTGAAAGGTTTGCACCGTCGCCTGTGAGCATTGTGTTATAGCCCTCGGGGAGTCGCTTTATGAAGCTATGGGCGTTTGCAAGCTTCGCTGCTGAGATACATTCCTCGTCGGTGGCGTTCAATCTTCCGTAGCGGATATTATCCATGACCGTACCCGTGAAAAGGTGGGTATCCTGGAGAACGATACCGAGAGAACGGCGGAGGTCGGCTTTCTTTATCTTATTGATATTGATGCCGTCAAAGCGTATCTTGCCGTCCTGAATATCGTAGAAGCGGTTGATAAGGTTCGTGATAGTGGTCTTTCCTGCGCCTGTGCTTCCGACAAATGCGATCTTCTGACCGGGTTCTGCAAATATTTCGATATCGTGGAGAACGATCTTGTCGTCGTTGTAGCCGAAGTCAACGCCGTCCAGAACTATACGTCCTTCAAGCTTTGTATAGGTGACGCTTCCGTCCTCGGAGTGAGGATGCTTCCAAGCCCAGAGGCCTGTTCTTTCGGAACATTCCTCGATAGTGCCGTCTGCGTTTTCCTTTGCATTGACAAGCTCAACATAGCCGTCGTCAGCTTCGGGCTCTTCGTCAAGAAGGTCGAACACACGCTTTGCGCCTGCCATAGCCATGATAACGGAGTTGATCTGCTGGCTGAACTGCATGATAGGCTGGTTGAAGTTCTTGTTGAGGGTGAGGAACGAAACGAGTGTACCGAGTGTGAGCGAAGATACTCCTGTGAGGGCAAGGACTGCACCGAGTATAGCGCAGAAGACGAAGCTGATATGTCCGAGGTTGCCGTTTACAGGCATCATGATGTTTGCGAATTTGTTGGCGCTTTCGGCACTTGCGCGAAGCTCTTCGTTGATGACGTTGAAGCCTTCCTTTGCTTTTTCTTCGTGGCAGAACACCTTAACGACCTTCTGACCCTCGAGCATTTCCTCGATATAACCGTTTACCTTGCCGAGATCCTTCTGCTGCTTTACAAAGAATGTTGAAGACTTTGCACCGAGCTTTGCGGAAACAAAGAACATTACCCCGACCATTGCGACGGTCAGAATTGTAAGCGGAATATTGAGCACGATCATGCTGACGAAGCTCATCACAACGGTTATTGATGAGTTTATAAGCTGCGGAATGCTCTGTCCGATGAGCTGGCGGAGAGTGTCGATATCGTTGGTGTAGATCGACATGATATCGCCGTGAGCATGGGTGTCGAAATATTTGATAGGAAGTGTTTCCATGTGGGTGAAAAGTGTGTCACGGAAATTGCGGAGCGAACCCTGGGAAACATTTACCATTATTCTGTTATAGGCATAAGCTGATGCGATACCGATAACATAAACGCCGATGAGCCTGAGTATAGCGCCTGCAAGCGGTCCGAAATCGGGTTCAAGACCTGCCGCTTTCTGATTTGTGAGCGGAACGATATAGTCATCGACAAGGCTTCTCATAAAGAGTGTGCCGATAAGAGTGGAAACTGCTGTGATTATGATAAAGAGTACAACGAATATAAGGTGTACCTTGTAATTCTTGAAAAGATACGAAAAAACACGACCGAGGGACTTTGTGTCCATATTCTTGAAGTTTTTCATATCCATAGGTGGTTTTCCGTGTGGTCCCGGCATAGTATGAGCTCTCCTTTCTGTCAGTCAGCCGCAGGCTCGTCAAAGTCGCCGCTGCCGCCTGTCTGTGCGTCGTAGATCTCCTTGTAGATCTCGTTGTTTTGGAGCAGTTCTTCGTGTGAAGCGAAGCCGCTCACCCTTCCGTCATCGAGGACAAGTATTCTGTCGGCGTCCTTGACGGAGGAAATACGCTGGGAAATGATGATCTTCGTTGTTCCCGGTATCCTCTGTGCAAAGGCTTCACGGATCTTGGCGTCGGTAGCGGTATCGACAGCGCTTGTCGAATCGTCAAGAATAAGGATCTTCGGGTTTTTAAGAAGCGCTCTTGCGATACAAAGACGCTGCTTCTGACCGCCCGAAACGTTGCTGCCGCCCTGCTCGATATAAGTGTTGTAGCCGTCGGGGAAACGCTCGATGAATTCATCTGCGCAGGCAAGCTTGCAGACTGCACGGCATTCCTCTTCGGTGGCGTTCTCGTTGCCCCAGCGCAGATTTTCGAGGATAGTTCCCGAGAAAAGAACGTTTTTCTGGAGAACGACCGCAACGCTGTTTCGGAGAGCTTCAAGGTCGTAGGATCTTACATCTCTGCCGCCGACGCAGACGCTTCCTTCGGATACGTCGTAAAGGCGGCTGATGAGATTTACAAGGCTCGATTTGCCGCAGCCCGTTCCGCCGATGATGCCGATCGTTTCGCCAGCGTCAATGTGGAGGTCGATATCCTTGAGAACGACCTCTTCGCTGCTGTTGGCATAGGTGAAATCAACGTGGTTGAAATCTATCTTTCCGTTCGGAATATCGGTAACGGGGTTTTCGGGGTCAACAATATCTGGTTCTTCGTTGATGACTTCGGCAACACGCTTTGCGCTTGCTTCGCTCATGGTAAGCATTACGAAGATCATCGAGAGCATCATAAGCGACATAAGAACGCTCATAACGTAGGAGAACAGCGATGTAAGCTCGCCCGTTGTAAGAGTTCCTGCAACGATGAACTTTGCGCCGAGCCATGAGATGATTATGATGCAGAAGTACACAACGAACATCATTATCGGATTGTTGAGAGCGATAAGACATTCAGCATTTACGAAAAGCTTGTAGATAGCGCCCGAAGCGTTCTTGAATTTCTCTGTTTCGTGCTTTTCGCGGACGAAAGCCTTTACAACTCGGATAGCCGAAACATTCTCTTGAACGCTTGCATTGAGGTCATCGTACTTTTTGAAAGCCTGTTCAAATATCTTTGAAACCTTTCCGATGATAGTGAAAAGAGCAACAGCAAGGAATATCAGCGCAGCAAGGAAGATAAGGCTGAGCTTTCCGTTGATGATGATGCACATTATAAGGCTGCATATAAGAGTGAAAGGCGCTCTTACTGCGATACGGATAAGCATCTGGAATGCGTTCTGGATGTTTGTAACATCGGTCGTCATACGGGTGATAAGTCCTGCAGTGCTGTATTTATCAATGTTTGAGAAAGAAAAACGCTGAATGTTGTCATACATTGCATGACGAAGATTGCAGGCGAAGCCTGATGATGCGGTCGCAGCGAATTTTCCTGCAAGAACTCCGCTGACAAGGCTTAAAAGTGCGACTATGATCATTAAAACGCCGTATTTTATGACTGCAGGCATATTTCCTGCCGAAATTCCGTCATCTATAAGCTTTGCGGTGATGAGCGGAATGATAACTTCAAACAGAACCTCGAATGCCATAAATATCGGGGTAAGGATAGTGTCCTTTTTATACTGTTTGATCTGTGCTGAAAGTGTTTTTATCACAACACATACCTCCTTTTTGATATTGTTTAAGGTTTGCGAGAACGATTTTCAAACCCCTGCTTATGACGAGGATATCTTCGGGGGAGATTCCGCTGCATATCGCTCTGTCAAGTTCATCCATATCATTTTTGAGAAAGGCTGTGAATTCGGCAGCCTTCGGCGTGAGCTCAAGCTGCTTTTTGCGGTCGTCCCCTTCAACCGAACTCATACGGAGATAGCCTTTCTGTTTCAGCCCCTTCAGAAGAAGCGAAACGGAAGCACGGGATGTTCCGAGTATATCGCAAAGATCGGTCGAACAGAAATCCTTGCCCTTGTGTTCGTAGATATACATTATGCAGAAGCACTGCATCGGCGTAAGCTCGCCCCGTTCACTCATCGAGCGGCAGTGGGAATCCAACGCTGCCGATATCTGTCGGATATGCCCAAGAATACTTTCTTCTCTCATGATCTAATGACGCTCCTTTCTGTATACTAATCCCCGATTATAAAGTGTACAAAAAATCAAGCAAAATCTCGCAGCTGTTGAAAACAGCTTTATATGGATTTTGCGCAGATTTTTTGTCTACACTTTAATGAGTGATTAGTATTATGTATAGCTATTGCTTTGAAAAATCCTATAGCAGATATATTATATCATATTCAAACAGTTTTAAAAGCAAAATATTGTAATTTAAAATAGTTTGTTTTATTAACAATTAAAATGATAAACAAAGATACCTAACGATTGAAACGCCGCAGTTGGTGATTATGCCTAAGGAAACGCTGATTAATACGTTTCAGCCGTTTTTCAAAATGTCCTCAAAGGTGCAAACTCGTACATTTCTCAAAACGGCGAAACGAACGCTGCGCTTTAATCAGCTTTTTCCTAATGCGTTCGTAAAAAAATATAAATAAATTCGTTTATAAATAGTCATATTTATTTGGTATAATAATTAATGAGTATAACTGCGGAAAGGAGTGTTTTTATGCCGTCAAAACAGAATATCCAGAGCGATGACGACCGCCTTAACTGGCGTTATCAGGACAAAACCTATAACGAAATGTTCAAGGCATGGCGCAGACAGCGCAAGGATTCTATCGGTTTTTACTATGTGAGCAAGCCGAACGAGCTGACATATCAGGACGGCTACGGCTTTGTCAAGGATTATCCCGAAGCGGCTGAAAGAAACGCTCTTCGCAGGGTAATGAATATTATCGGCGTTACGATGATAATGCTCGGCGTTATCGACCTTTTGTATAAATATGCAGTGCCCGATCTGCTGGCGTTTTTCGGTGCGGATATTTATTTTGACAAATATGCAAAGACTTTCTACGGCAATGAGTGGATCATTCTTGGTTTGGATACTTTTTTCAACATAATAAAGCGACTTATCCCACTGCTGTATGTCTATAAGAAGATGCGGATGCCTGTAAATGTAATGATCCCGACAAAGATAACTAACCGCACGCTTTTCCGCTATTCGATCCCCGTTACGCTCTTTGCGGCAGGCTGCTGCATAACGGCTACGGGAATTTATGACCGTGTCCTGATGTACTGCGGAATAACCAAGAATAAGCTTTTCATGATCCCCGACAGCAATGCCGTTCTTGTGCTTTATCTGATAGTACATATAATAGTGATACCCGTTATAAGTGAGATACATACAAGAGGCGCACTCATGCAGCTTTTAAGGCAGTTCGGCGACGGCTTTGCAATAGTTGTGACGGCGCTGCTCACTGCACTCATATCCTATAATTTGAGTGCGTTCTGCTATATTTTCATTGTTTCGATCGTTATCGGATTTTTCACCGTCCGAACAGGCTCGGTTATTACTGCCGTAATAATGAGAGTTACCTCTGCGGCGTTTTCCTACTGCGTATTTCTGACGGACGAATTGGCAGGGAATAATGATGGTATCATAATAATGCTAATGATGCTCGTTACATTGACCGTCGGAATGGCTGCATTTATAAAACTTCTTATAAAGGACGGAAACAGCTTTACGCTCAATTTAAAGAGCAGATATCTGAATTTCACCGACAAATGCGGTATAGCAATATCATCCATTCCGTTCGTTGTCGGCTTCACGATAATCATTATACATACTATTATAAGTATAAGCTTTACAATGACGCTATGATGAAAAATGATGGATTTTATATGGAAAAGGCGCTTCTGCTTGCCGATGAAGCCGCTGCGGACGGGGAAGCTCCTATAGGTGCGGTCATTGTCCGCAAAAGTGACGGTGAGATCGTCGGAACGGGCAGAAATACCCGTGAAAAAGGCAGAACGGCGCTCGGTCATGCCGAAATATCGGCAATAGCGGACGCCTGCAAAAGGCTCGGCGGCTGGCGGCTCTCGGGCTGCGAGATGTTTGTGACGCTTGAACCCTGCCCGATGTGTGCAGGTGCGATCGCAAATGCACGGCTTGACAGGGTGGTTTTCGGCGCATCGGACAGCAAAAACGGCTTTGCAGGTTCAAGGGCAGACCTTTTTGAGCTTTGCGGAAGCGATACTATTATAAAAGGCGGAGTGATGAAGACCGAATGTGAAGCGAAGCTCAAAAGCTTCTTCGGCGCACTCAGGAGGAAGAAAAACGGTATGAACGGAGTTAAGCTTATAAAGATCGAATCGGCGGAGCAGGTCAGGAAGCTTGCCGCTATCGCAGACGAGATATGGCACGAGTGGTTCCCTTCGATACTTTCTGCGGAGCAGATAGATTATATGGTCGAAAAGTTCCAGTCGGAAAAGGCTGTGACCGAGCAGATGAAAAATGACGGCTACGAGTACTATTATATACATCGAAACGGCGAGCATATCGGCTATACGGCGATAAAAAACGACGGCGACAGGCTCTTTTTGTCCAAGCTTTATATCAAAAAGGAGTTCCGCGGACACGGCTATGCTTCGGCGGCGTTCAGATTTTTGAGGGAAATAGCTTCCGAGCGTTCGCTTTGCGCAATATGGCTCACGGTGAACAAATACAACGCAAGTTCAATCGCTGTTTACGAAAAACTCGGCTTCAAGCGGATCGGCGAAGGCGTGACGGATATCGGAAACGGTTTTGTTATGGACGATTATTTCTACCAATATGATATAAATTCCGTCCGCAGGATCGGGGAAGAAGACAGGGAGTTCTTCCTCGGGGCGGCGGACACCTTTTACCATACGGACGCTGTTGAAAAGCCGCTTCCGATGAAAAAGCTTGAAGCGATATTTGACGAGATGATGCGTTCGGATGTTTATATCGAGGGATTTATCCTTATGCACAACGGCGAAAGAGCAGGCTATGCGGCGATAGCAAAGACCTTCCAGACCGAAAGCGCGGCTCTGACCGTCTGGATAGAGGACCTTTACATCCTGCCGCAGTTTCGGGGCAAAAAGCTCGGAACAGCGTTCTTCCGACAGCTTTTTGAAAGGTTTGACAGCGTGGCGGGAAGATACCGCCTTGAAGTTGAACCCGAGAATGAGCCTGCATATAATCTGTATAAAAAACTGGGATTCCGTGAGCTTGGCTATACGGAAATGATAAAGGAGATGAACTGAAATGGCTGTACGTTTTTACAACGCACGCATTTTGAGCCTTGAAGACGGGATGAATGTCACCTTTGGAGAAGTCCATACAGACGGCGGCGTTATTTCCTATGTCGGGGACAGCGAAAACGCCCCGAAGGGCAGCTTTGAGCGTGAAATAAACCTTAACGGAAATCTTATTATGCCGTCGTTCAAGAATGCGCATACACATTCGGCGATGACGTTCCTGCGCTCGTATGCGGACGACCTTCCGCTGCAGGACTGGCTCTTCAAGCAGGTCTTCCCTATGGAAGCGAAGCTCACGGGCGATGATATCTATACCTTCTCGAAGATCGCTTTCGCCGAGTATCTGACAAGCGGCATCACGGCGAACTTCGATATGTATTTTGAACCCGAATATATGGCAAAGGTATCGGAGGAAACAGGCTTCCGCACGGTGATGTGCGGCTCCGTTGCAGGTTCGGAGGACGAATGTGACGCCGCTCTGACAAAGCTTGAAACACTTTATAATAAGTATAAGGACAGAAGCGAATTTGTCAGCTATCGGCTCGGCTTCCACGCTGAATATACAACTCACGTTTCGATAATAAACGGCATAGGCGAGCTTGCGAAGAAGTACAAGGCTCCCGTTTATACGCATAACAGCGAAACGCTCTCCGAAACAAAGGAATGTATCGGAAGATACGGCTTTACCCCGACCGAGCTTATGGAAAGGGCAGGCATTTTTGAGTACGGCGGCGGCGGTTTCCACTGCGTTTACATGAGCGACAACGACCTTGACATATTCCGCAGAAGAGGACTCTGGGCGGTCACTAACCCGAGTTCGAATGCCAAGCTTGCGAGCGGCATCGCACCGCTTGTTAAAATGTCCGAAATGGGTGTAAAGCTTGCGATAGGCACGGACGGAGCTGCGAGCAACAACGCTCTCGATATGTTCCGTGAGATGTATCTTGCGGATGTTCTGCAGAAGATACAGCTAAAGGACGCTGCGGCTATGCCTGCGGACAGGATACTCCGAATGGCTTGCTGCGGCTCGGCGAACGCAATGGGTCTTGAAAATTGCGATGGCATTGCAAAGGGCAAGAAAGCCGATCTTATCGTTATCGACCTTAATGCGCCTAATATGCGTCCGCTGCACAATATCCCGAAAAATCTCGTTTACAGCGGCTCGAAGCAGAATGTCCTGCTGACGATGTGCGCAGGAAAGATACTCTACGAGAACGGGGAATTCACAACTATCGACCTTGAAAAGACCTACGCTGATGCGGATATCGCACTTGAACGAATGATAAACGGTTAAAAACCTAACAGGAAAGGAATCAAAAAATGAGCATACGTTTTCATCTTCCGAGCTTTACACAGCATTACAGCCTTAACAAGCTTATGATCGAAATGCTTCGGGATCACCCCGAATATTTCATCGACGGACTGGAGATAGCGTCCGTATTCGGCGGCTTTGACGGCTCAACCTGGAACGGCGGCAGAGGCGTCGGCGGAAAGTTCGACCGCAGGCTGACCGAGCTTGTCATCAAGACGTTTGACGAGCTGAAGGTGCCGATACGCTTTACCTTCACGAATCCTCTTATCACCGAGGAGCATCTCTCCGACCCGAACTGCAACGAGATACTGAAAATGGCTGACAACGGCATAAATCAGGTAATCGTTATGAGCGAAATGCTTGAAAATTACATCCGTGAAAACTACCCGAATTACAAGATCACCTCCTCGACCTGCAAGGAAATTCGTGACATGGACGGCGTAAATGCCGAGCTTGAAAAGCCGTATAACCTCGTTGTTCTCGATTATAACTGGAACAATAGGTTCGACGAGCTTGAAAAGATCAAGGACAAGGGCAGATGCGAGATCCTCGTCAATGCGCTCTGCCAGCCGAACTGTCCACGCCGAGGCGAGCATTACAAGGCTATCGGAAAGGTTCAGATCGACCGCTGCAATGCAGGCTATTCCGCAGTCGGCGGACAGCTCAAATTCAAGGATTTTGAATGTCCGTTCATGACAAGGAACATATATGATATCACGGGTCTTCCGACTTTTATCTCCCCCGAAGCGATACAGGAAAAATATCTCCCGATGGGCTTTAAGGAATTCAAGCTCGAGGGCAGAAGCGCAGCGGATATTGATATCCTCGAAACATATATGTACTATTTTGCAAAGCCCGAAACAAGGGATAAGGTGCGTTTTGAGATGCTCAAAAAGCTCACGGGCAGACTCAGCTACTATAACGTTTTCGAGTAAGCAATATCGGCGATAAATTACAAATAAGTTACAAATGGTAACGCAAAGTAACAAAAAAACGCATAAAATCAGCCAAATCGGCGGAGTTTTAGTAAAAAATTATATAATACAGCTAAATTTGATTTTTAAATTTGTTATAGATGTACATTGACAGTTTGCTCACGAAATGGTAGAATAAAATCACGATGTTGAGGGCGAATATAAAGCCGCTCGAATATCACATTCTATTGATTTCCATTTAATATTTGGAAATAAATAAAGAAAAAACAAAACAAAACAAGGAGGAATTTTTCATGAACATGAAAAAGACAATCGCAGCAATCGCTGCATGCGCAATGGCCGTATCTGCAATGGCTACAACAGTTTCTGCTGAAGAAGCAACAGCAGTAAAGTCCGTACACTATGACCTCACTTTCAAGACAGAGGCTACATCTGCTAACGTAACATTCGTTGGTAAGAACATCGACAGCACAGTTGGTGCACTCCAGCTCTTCGTTCCTTTCAACGGCATGAAGACATTCGTTGAACCTTGGGTTGGCGGCGGAAAGCACGTTGTAATGTCCAACATCATCAAGGTTAAGGTTAACAACAAGACACAGGAACTCGTTGACGAATTCAAGTTCACATGGGATACAAACAGCGACCAGTACGATGGTACAACAACTCGTACAATGGTTATGCGTGATGCTACCGGTAACTGGGTAACAACTAACGATGTTAACGCAGCTACAGCTGATTGCATCGAGATCGACCTTACAAACCCCCGTCTTGCTCCTGCAATCAAGGAAGCATTCAATGGTAGAAAGGATCTTACTTTCACAATTGACTTCGTTGGTCTTGCTGATGGTACAACACAGGCTCAGTACAACACAATGCTCACAACTGCTGGTGTATTCTACCTCATCGACGATGTAAACACAGTTTACAACGCTAAGGGCACAGTTTCCACAAGCGATATCAAGGCTCCTTTCAGAACACACGCTAACACAACAACAGGCGTAACAGAGATCATCGGCTACCTCGGCCGTGTTGGTATCAAGGATAAGGGTGCTGGTTACCAGAACGTTGGCGCAGTAATCAACGATATGATTGCTAACTACGAAGATGTTGAGTTCAAGTTCAACACAGCTACAGACAACGTTCTTACAGCTGCATGGCTCGATGGTAAGGAAGGCTGGATCGGTAATGCTCAGTTCTATGCTGGCTACTATGTAACAGGTATTCCTCAGGTTGAATCTTGGATGGGTGATGGCACATTCAAGTCCTTCCCTCAGCACCTCTACAACCTCTACGGTGATGAAGGCACAGGTTACACATACTCTGATGGTTATGTATTCAACAACCTCTTCAACTCCGCTCTTATCGCTAACAACGGCTTCACAATGAACCAGAGCAGCGTTGAGGCATTCGCTTACAATGCTACATCCGTAACATTCAAGTGGGTTGACCTCACAGGTGGTGCACAGTTCGTATATCCTGCTGGCGCTATCAACACACTCCAGCTCGCTACATCTGCTGAGTGGTACTGGGATTCTATGGACGTAACAGGTATGGAAGTATCTGCTGAAGATACAACTACATCTGCTGGTTCCGAAGATGACAGCGAAGATCTTCCTGAAGATGATGAAGACGAAGATGCTGAAATCGGCGAAGACGATGCTGCTGAAGACGATGCTGATGTAGACGTTGCTGATGATGACGTTGCTGATGATGATGCAGCTGAAGATGATACAGATGACGCTGCTGAAGACGATGCAGATGATGCTGATGACGATGCAGATGCTGCTGATGACGATGCAGATGATACAACAGATGCTGCTGACGACACAACAGGTGATGCTGCTGAAGCTGGCAACCCTGGCACAGGCAACGCTCCTATCGCTCTCGCAGTTATCCCTGTAGCTCTTGCTGCTGCAGCAGTAGTTGCTAAGAAGAGAAGCTAAGTTCGCACCGTATTAAGACGGTTCAAATGCGAAGTTCGCATAGCGCAAGCTTCATGAAAGATAACTTTTTAACTAAATTACTTTCGGGTGTTTAAGCTTTAAAGTTATTCTAACATCAAAATATGACCGCTGTCCGTATGCAGAACGGACAGCGGTTTTTGTTTTATACTTCATCCTCACTCTTACATAAAATGATCTCCCCCGAAGTAAATCGAAGGAGATCGAACGTAATACTAATACTAAAAACCATTTAAACTGTAGACAAAAAATCTGCGCAAAATCCATATACGAGAGATTTTTGCTTGATTTTTTGTACAGTTTTTAAATGGTTTTAAGTATAAACACCAATAAAAAACGGGAAAAAATCTGCGCCGAAATCCTATATATTCGAGATTGTCGGCTTGATTTTTTCCATATTTTAAATGGTGTGAAAATGAATAGATTACTCGGAGTTAAGATAAAGTTTAGAAATAGCAATATAATATACAGAATGTAGTAACGCAGTCATAATATTTTGAGGATAAAAAGCCGAGAATATGAATTTTTTTGGAGAGAAAATTGTCAGGATGCACAATAAAACATAAACGAAGTAATATAAACTAAACAAAAACAAGGAAACGAAAACGTTTGAAAAGCAAGATAATTATATCTATTTTATGAACGGAGATGCGATAGTGAACAAAAATGAAAATACTATCTTGACAAGCATTGTGTAAATTGTTATAATATTAGTATAACTCATTATATTTTCAGACATTGTGTGCAAATTTTTCAGCAAGTTTTAACATAAGCATCACAATCCCTGTTTATTGAGTGCTTACTAAACAGATATGCAGTTTTAACGAAAGGTGGTTTGTCTGTTGTCGAGTAAAACTAATTTCAGGAGAATTGTTTCAGCCGTTACCGCGCTGATGCTTGCGGTGACAACTTTTGCGGCTGTACCCGTGACCGCTGACAGTACGGATACAGCGGCGGCGCAGTCCTCCGGGCAGGAAACGTTCACTTACGAGGAACAAAATACTTACAGCGACTATTACGATGAAGTGTCAGGGTCAAAACGTCCCGATAAGGAAGCTTTCTTATCTTATACGGGCGCTCGTGACGGTGCAGAAGTTAATGTTGGATCCTATGAGGGAAAGGATAACATCATTATCTGGAGCAACGAATCGGGTACTCTTGACTTCACTGTAAATGTTCCCGAAACAGGTGCTTACAATATCGGTATGTCGTACTACCAGATAGTGGGAAGTACAACGACTACCGAATTTTCTGTGCTTATTGACGGCGAAACTCCGTACGATACGGCTACTCGTATCAATATCCCGAGGATCTGGACGAGCAAATATCCTATCGCTCCCGACTCAAAGGATAACGAGATCCGTCCTCCGCAGGTAGAAATGCCGATGTGGATAACGACTTCGTTCAAGGACGAAGACGGTTTGTTCAATGAACCGCTCCTTTTCTATCTTGAAGCAGGTGAGCATACTATTTCGATCAACTCCGAAAGAGCTATGGTCGCTATCGAGTATATCAAGCTCTACAATGAAAAGGGCTTTAAAAAGTATCAAAAGCCGTCCGATGCGGAGCTTGCAAAAAATGACTCCGCAGAACCTATCAAGGTTCAGGGTGAGCGTTATACATACACCAACTCACAGACGCTTTTCCCGACATACGACCGCGGTAACTACCTCACCGAACCCTCCAACCCGACAAAGCAGCGCTATAATACTGTCGGCGACGGAACTTGGGATCAGTCGGGTCAGGCTATCACTTGGGAGATCGATGTTACTGACGCAGGTTACTATAAGGTCAACCTCAAGACTCGTCAGAACGAGCTCCGCGGACTTTTCTCCAACAGAAGACTTTATATTGACGGCGAGGTTCCCTCCGATGCCTTTAGCGAGATAAAGTTTTATTACAGCACAAACTGGGTGTCCGTTGTCCCCGAGGATGAAAACGGCGACCCTGCTTATATCTATCTTGACAAGGGCAAGCATACTCTGACGCTCGAATGTATCCCCGGTGCTATCGGTGAATATATGCGTACTCTTGACAATATCGTATTTGAAGCAAACCAGTATTATATGCAGATACTTATGATCACCGGTCCTTCACCCGATAAATACACCGACTATTTTGTTCACAGACAGATCCCCGAGCTTCTTGGCGTGTTTGAAAGACTTTCAGTTCAGCTCCGCAATACCCGTGCAGCTATCGAAGAGATCGCAGGTATTGACGGTTCCGAAGCTGCTGTTCTTGACCGTCTTGCAGACGTTTTCGACAAGTGTATAAAGCACCCGAACAAGATCCCCGACTATGTTTCTTCAAGCGGAATCAAGGATAACGTTACTGCTGTTTCCTCGTGGATGCGTCAGTACAGAAGCCAGCCGCTCGAGGTTGACTTTATCGAGCTTGTTCCTGCAAATCAGAAGGTTACTTCCGTTAAGAAGAACTTCTTTAAGTCACTTGCATTCAACACAAAGGCTCTCGTTGGCTCTTTCTTTGAAGATTACACCGTTCTTTCCGATGTAACAGCTGATTCTATCAACGTTTGGGTCGGCATCGGCCGTGACCAGACAAATATCGTTAAGCAGATGACCGATTCCCAGTTTACACCGCAGACAGGCATTAATGTTTCCATCAACCTCGTTCAGGGTACTATTATGGAAGCGGTTCTCGCAGGAAAGGGTCCTGACGTTGCCCTCTTTATCGGCGGCGAATTCCCTGTAAACCTTGCTATCAGAGGTCTTGTAAAGAATTTTGACGAACTTCCCGACTATGATGAAGTAGCGGCTCGTTTCCAGGAGGAAGCTACCGTTATGTACACCTATGACGGACACGTTTACGGCATTCCTCTTACAAGAACCTTCCCGATGATGTTCTACCGCAAGGATATGCTTGCAGAAGTAGGAATCGACACTCCGCCCGACACTTGGGATGACTTCATTGATATGCTTCCCGCTCTCCAGAGAAAGTATATGCAGCCGGGTCTTATTCTCCCTGCTAACGTAAACGGTACGGCGGTTTCTCCTGCAACCGAAGTCGGTCATACCTTTGCGCTTCTTATGCTCCAGTCGGGTACAAACTACTATAATGAAGACCAGACTGCTACAACATTCGACAGCCTTACAGCTGTAAATGCTTTCGCTACATGGACAGAATTGTATAATGTATATCAGTTCGACCAGCAGTATGACGCTTTCACACGTTTCAGAACAGGTGAAGCTCCTATCGTTATCCAGAACTATTGTACATTCTATAATCAGCTCAACAGAGCTGCTCCCGAAATCAAGGGACTTTGGGATTTCACTCACGTTCCCGGAACTGTCCGCGAGGACGGCACAATTTCCTATGCCGCTAACTCCAACGGCTCGGGTGCTATCGTGCTCAAGGACTGCAAGAACGTTGACTCCGCTTGGGAGTTCATCAAGTGGTTCACAGAAACAGATACTCTCGTTGAATACGGTCAGAACGTTGAGGGCGTTATGGGTCCTCTCGGACGTTTTGAAAGCGCTAACGTTGAGGCTCTTAAGAAGCTCAACTGGTCGAACTCCGATCTAGACAAGATCCTCTTCCAGATGGATCAGCTCGAAGAGATCCCGATCATTCCGTCATCCTACGTTGTTACCCGTGGTATTATGAACGCATTCCGTGCTGTTGTTAACGATAAGGAGAACGCAAGAGAAACTCTTCGCCTCTACAATATCGATATCAACAACGAAATTACGAGAAAGCGCCATAATCTCGGCTTAGATTCTTAAAGATTGGAGGGTTACCTTTGGCTGAACAGACCCAGAAAAAAGAAATTTTGCTCAGAAGTGAACAAAAACACACTTTTAAGGAAAATTTCCAATATACACTCCATGAAATGAGGAGAAATATCGGATGCTACGGTATGATCGCACCGTTTATGATCTTCTTTATCATGTTCACCGTTGTTCCCGTTATCATGTCGCTGCCTATGGGCTTCACCGACTTTGATATGGCGCATTTTCCGCCGAAATTTGTTGGCTTTGATAACTTCTACACCCTTTTTGTTGAGGACGATGTTTTCATCAAGTCCATCAGAACAACTCTTATCTTCGCAGTTTTTACAGGCCCGTTGAGCTATGCGCTCAGCTTCATGCTCGCATGGCTCATCAACGAGCTTCATCCCGTGCTCAAGACGGTCTTCACGCTTATTTTCTATGCTCCGTCTATGGCAGGTAACATCTACTTCGTATGGCAGCTCATCTTCTCCGGTGACTCCTACGGCTACCTCAACGCATTCCTCAACTCCCTCGGCTTCACAACGGGCGCTATCCAGTGGCTCACAGACGCAAACTACGTTCTCCCCTGCGTTATCGTAGTTCAGCTCTGGATCTCAATGGGTGCAGGCTTCCTTGCTCTTCGTGCAGGTTTCCAGGGTATCGACAAGTCCATGTACGAAGCAGGTGCTATCGAAGGCATCAAGAACCGTACACAGGAGCTTATCTACATCACTATCCCTTCGATGGGTCCGCAGCTCATGTTCGCAGCTGTTATGCAGATCGTTTCCTGCTTCACAGTTGATATCGTTGGACGTATGCTCGCCGGCTTCCCGTCAACAGACTATAAGGTACATACTATTATGACTCACGCATTCGACTACGGCTGGGTTCGTTACGAAATGGGTTATTCCTCGGCAATATGCTTCGTGCTGTTCCTTGTAATGCTCCTGTGTAACCAGCTCATAACCAAGGTCCTCGGCAAATATATGAATAACTAAAGGGGTGAGATCATAATGGCAAAAAAAGAATTAAAGCCTTCTCAGATACAGGCACAGATCGAAGCTGAGAACGCTGCCGCTCTTGAAGCGCTCAGAAAGCGCCGCGAAAAAGAGCATAGAAAAATGGAAAAATCCAAGGGTACCAACAAGCGTGTCGGAAAGTCCTGGACTAACGATATCGGTATTTTTGTACTGCTTGCATTCCTCAGCATATTTATGATCGCACCTATCTATATTGCGATCATCACATCGATAAAGCCGGTGCAGGAAATCTTCATCATGCCGCCTAAGCTTTATGCGATCAATCCAACGACCGATAACTTCAGAGATCTGTTCCAGGTTGCAAACAACTCCTGGGTACCGTTTTCAAGAAACGTTCTCAACAGCTTGTTCGTAACCATCGCAGCAACTGTTCTCCACGTTATTTTCGCCTGCATGGCATCATTTATACTTGCAAAGTGCAGATTCCCCGGCGTTAAGCTCATCAATAAGACAGTCGTTATCGCACTTCTTTTTAACAGCCAGGTAACCTACATCATGCAGTATATCGTAATGGCAAAGCTCGGTATGATCAATACATACTCAGCACTTATCTTCCCGATCGTTGCTTCTTCAATGGGTCTTTACCTTATGATCAACAGCGTAGGTACTATTCCCGACGCTATGATCGAAGCGGCAAAGGTCGACGGCGCAGGTCTTTTCAGGATCTGCTGGCAGGTAGTTATGCCGAATATGAAGCCTGCAATCATGACAATTATCATCTTCCAGTTCCAGGCTGCATGGAACTCAACGGGCGGCAACCTCGTTTATGATGAGGCACTTAAGACTATCCCGACCGTAGTTCAGCAGATCGCAGCAGCAGGTATTGCAAGACAGGGTGCTATCGCCGCATCCGCAGTTGTTCTTATGATACCGCCGCTTGCAGTATTTATCGCAGCGCAGAGCAACGTTATGGAAACAATGGCTCATGCCGGAATGAAGGATTAAAAGAAATTTGGAAAGGGTGATAATATGTCAAGCTTGAAAAAGCTTATCTCGTGTCTTTCGGCAGCGGTGCTGACAGTTTCCGCATTTGCGGCGAACGTTTCCGCTTCCGAAGCATATAGCCCTTACAGCTATGACAGATGGGGCGACCCGATCGCTTCACAGGTCGGATATACCGCCGATTATTTCGTAAGCGGAGATGATATCGGCTGCGGCGCATTGAGCGAGCCTGCAGATCTCTTCGTTTCACACGATGATCTTATGTATATAGCTGACAGGGGAAACAGCAGGATAGTTGTTACCGACCTTAACTTCAAACTTGTAAGGGTTATGGAGGAATTCAACTATAACGGTGAAAAAACCACGCTGAAAAAACCAACGGGCGTTTATGTTGACCCGTACACAGATTACATTTATATCGCAGATAACGAAAATGAACGAGTTATCAAGTGCGATGTCTACGGAAACATTGACAAAGTGTTCGGCAAGCCTGATTCCGAGCTTTACGGCACAGAGCTTACCTACAACCCGAGCAAGGTCATCGTTGACAAGGCTGAAAATGTCTATGTTGTCGTTAAATCCGTAACAAAGGGTGCGGTAATGTTCGACAAGGATGGCAAATTCCTCGGTTTCTACGGTGCAAACCGTGTTGAACAGACCGCAGAAGTACTTGCAAACGCATTCTGGAACCTCATTTCCACCGAAGAACAGCGTGCAAGAACAGCAAAGTCCACTCCTATCGGCTTCACAAACTTTGATATCGACGAAAAGGGATTTATCTACACAGTAACGGAGTCTACCGATACAACAACAGACCTCGTTAAGAAGCTCAATCCGGAGGGCAACAACATCCTTGACTCTCTCGGCGTTGACAACGACTTCCAGTTCGGCGACAAGAGCCCGACTTACTACTCTATCTACGCAAAGAACTCCAGCCTTACCGATATCGACATCGGTCCTAACGGCGAGCTCAACATTCTCGATTTCCAGCACGGACGTATCTTCCAGTATGACAAGGAAGCATGGCTCCTCTTCATAATGGGCGGCTCGGGCGAACAGCTCGGAACATTCCGTTCGGCTTCGGCTATCGAGAGCTACGATGATCACATCTATGTTCTTGATTCCCGTAAGAACTCGATCACCGTATTCACAAGAACAGCATTCGGTGAGATCGTTACCGAGGCTTCCAACCTTTATAATGACGGTAAGTACGATGAATCCTACGAACCCTGGAAGGCTGTTCTAAAGTATGACGGAAACTACCGCCGTGCCTTCATTGGTATCGGAAACGCTCTTTTCAACAAGGGCGAATACAAAGAAGCAATGAAATACTTCAAGATCTCGATCAGCAGAGGACGCTACAACAAGGCGTTTGAGGGCTATCGCGACCAGTGGCTCAAAAAGAACTTCACAACGATCGTTATTGTTATCATCGTTGTTATAGTTGCTTGGATGGTCACAAAGAAGATACTGAAGAATAAGAAGAATTCAAGCGGAAAGGGCGGTGCATAATATGCTCGATTTAACAGAAGGCCAGTTCGTCAGACACGTTATAATGCATCCGTTCGAAGGCTTTGAAGACCTTCGCTGGAAGAAAAAAGGTTCAATGAAGATCGCTTGGGTCATAGTTTTCCTCCTCTTTTTCCAGCAGGTCGCTTACAGCAGACTTTACGGTTTCCAGTACTATTCGGATTATGACAAGATTTTTAATATAGTCCCGTATATCTTCCGAAGCTTTATACTTTTCCTCGTGTGGGTAGTTGCCAACTGGGCAATGTGTACTCTCTTCGCAGGAGAAGGAACAATGAAAAAGATCTTTATATACAGCGCCTATGCGTTGGTGCCGTATATAGCGGGTTACCTCATAGGAACACTTCTCTCCCATTTCCTCATCAGGGATGAATACATCTTCATCCAGCTCTTTGAGATACTGGGTCTATGCTGGTCGTTCGTGCTTGTCATCTCTGCGATGAAGGCAGTCCACCAGTTCACGTTCGGCAAAACGATAGCGCTGATACTGCTGACGATAGTCGCAATGATCGCGATATTGTTCCTGCTCGTTCTCGTTCTTACACTGTTCCAGCAGGTACTTATCTTTATCCTGTCAATTTATACGGAGCTTTCGTATCGTTTCCGTGTATAGTATTCTAAATCGAAAAGTGGTGAAATAAATGCGAATCAATATAAAGAAGATCCTTGCCTGCGTATGCTGCGCTGCAATGATGACTTCAATGTTCACGATATCTGTTTTCTCCGATGACGAGGGTGCGGATGCCGCTGAAACAGAGGAAGCTGATACTGAAGAAGCTGCCGCTGATGAAGACTATGTTCCCCGTACCGAGGAAGAAGCACTCGCAGCTGCAGAGCTTGTGGCAGAAAACGACAAGCTCGCACTCTATGTCAACAAATCCGAGGTAACGCTCGCTCTCGTTGACAAGAACACAGGTGAGATCTGGTGGTCAAATCCCATCAATGCAGACGGTTCAGCCGGCAAAAAAGCCCAGATCCAGGAACTTAAAGCAGGAATGGTGCTCACATTCGGCGAACCCTCAAAGCGTAAAACTACCAATGCAAACAGCAAGGTAAAGGGTAAGGCAAAGATCTCTTCGGCAAGCAACGGTATAAAGATCACATACAAGTTCAATTCCGCAAAGATCACAGTCCCCGTTACATATACCCTTGAAGACGATCATCTGAAGCTTAAAGTCGATACCTCCGAGATCAAGGAGGAGGACGGCGACAAGCTCACAACGAAGCTTGCATTCATGACGTCCTTCGGCGCTGCTGAAAACGATGAAGACGGATATTTCGTTATCCCGGACGGAAGCGGCGCACTCATCAACTTCAACAACGGCAAAACAGGCCTTAAAACCTACTCGGGCAAGGTTTACGGCAGGGATATCACCCCCGTCAACCAGACAGCACCGGCTGTTACACAGCAGGTTTACCTCCCGATGTACGGTATCGTCAAGGGCAACAGCGGCATGATGGTCGTTGCCGACAAGGGCGATACATCAGCAACTATCAACGCTTACGTTTCCGGTCAGAACAAGACCGATTACAACAGCTGCTACTTTGATTTTGAAATAAGAACAAGCGACGAATACCAGATGGGCGCAAGCAACGACAGTCCGCTCAAGGTATTTGAAAAGAGAGGCATTCTTGTTCCCGAGATCGAAGTTCGCTACTATCCCGTTTCAAAGTCCGACAAGCAGGATATCGACTACGTTGATATCGCAGCGAAGTACAGAGATTACCTCACAAGCGATTACGGCGTAAAGGTTTCCGATTCCGTTAAGGATGTTCCGCTTTACGTTGACCTTTACGGCGGCGTGCTCAAGAAGGAATCCGTTCTCGGCTTCCCTGTAACAATGCAGCACGCAGCTACGACCTTCGACGAAGCAAAGGATATTCTTACCGAGCTCAACGCCGGCGGCGCAGACAGCATCATCGCAACCTACAATGAATGGACTGCTGCCGATATCAAGGAAAAGGTTTCCGACAAGGCAAAGCCTGCTTCAAAGCTTGGCGGCAAATCCGATTTCAATAAGCTTTTAAGCTATGCTGAAAGCAACAACATCAGCATTTACCCCAACGTTGAGAACCTCACGTTCAAATCGGGCAACGGATACTGGACGATAACCGATACAGCTATCCGAGTTTCAAACGCTTATTCAAGACAGATCACCTACGACTATGCTTACGGCATTGAGAACAAGTTCTACAAGTCAATGGCTCTCCTTGCTCCCGCCGCTTACGAGAGAATGTTCAACAACCTCGCAGGCAGCTACAGCAAGTATGGTCTGAAAAATATCTCCGTAGGCTCCGCTTCAACGGTTATTTACGGCGACTACGGCAGAAAGGCTACTTCAAAGGAAATGATGAAGGGTATCGTTCAGGAGGGCTATAAGAAGCTCGGCGAACAGGTCGGTTCAGTCCTCGCAGACGGTGCAAATGCTTACGTCCTTCCTTATGTTGACAGGATCACTGATGTTCCGCTCGATTCCAGCAAGTTTGACGTATTCGATGTCGAGATACCGTTCTATCAGATCGTTATGCACGGCATAAAGTCCTACTCAACACCTGCTGTAAACGGTCAGGCACAGATCGGCGACGTTATCCTCTCCGCAGTTGCTTCGGGAAGCTCGCTCAACTTCGACCTTATGGCTGAAGAGGCTAATGAGCTCAAGGATACACGCTACGATGTTTACTATTATTCTGATGCAAGCTACTGGACGAAGGACGCTGCAAGCGTTTACGGCTTCGTCAAGGAGATCCTCTCCGATGTTTCGTCCGAGCAGATCACAGGATATAAGATTCTTGATAACGGAAACACAGAGACAACCTATTCAAACGGCACAAAGATCACAGTAAATTATACAGACAGGACCGTCACCAAGGGCGGCAAGACCTACAATCTGTATGATTACATTGGGAAGGAGGTCATAGGATAAATGAGACACAGACTATCCTATGAAAAGAAGAAAGGGCTTTACGGCTACGGCTTTATCGCTCTCTGGTTTATCGGTGCGCTGATGTTCTTCATTATCCCCGTATGTAAATCCTTCTTCTATTCATTCAATGACGTTGCTCCGGAAACAGGCTATCTCGCAAGAAGCTGGGTCGGAATCGCAAACTACAAAAGAGCGTTTATGACCGACCCGTCATTCAGAAAATACCTCGTTGAAGCATTGAAGGATATGGCGCTCAACCTTCCTATCATCGTTATATTCTCAATGTTCGTTGCGATCATCATCAACCAGAAGTTCAGAGGCAGAGGCTTCGCAAGAGCAGTATTCTTCCTCCCGGTTATCATCGCAACAGGTCCTGTATATGCTATCATCACAGGCGACCTTAACACAAACGGAAACAACAGCGCTGAACAGTTCTCGACAATGTTCGAAGCGGACATGGTTGACCAGCTCCTCGAATTTGTCGGAATCTACGGCTTCGGAACGCAGTTCACCGAAATGCTGACCACGATCACGTCGGATATCCTTAACCTCGTTTGGAAGTGCGGTATCCAGATCATCATCTTCCTTTCGGCTCTCCAGGGTATCCCGACATCCGCAAAAGAAGCTGCAGCTATCGAAGGCGCAACAGCATGGGAATTCTTCTGGAAGATCACTCTTCCCTACGTTTCCCCGATGATCCTTGTAAATATTGTTTATACCGTTATCGACTCCTTCACAGACCCGACAAACGAAGTTATGTCCCGTGTGCTCGAAGTACAGCGTGACTGGCAGTATGGTTATTCGGCGTCAATGGCGTGGAGCTATTTCGGAATAATTCTTATTGCTCTCGGAATCATCTTTGCAATCATGAATAAGCTCGTATGGTACGATGATTAAGGAGGCGGAGAATTAATATATGGCAAGTTTAGCAAAACGCTCCGGCGCATCGTCCGAGCAGAAAAGATATGTAAAAGAACCTAAAATGTCCCGTAAGGAGAAAAGAGAGAGATTCAAGAAGCGTCTTGAATCCCTCACTCCCGAGGAACAGAAATACTTAAAGAGAAAAAGAGCCTTTGATGCAGTATGGCCTATCGCAAGAGCACTTATAGTTTTCGGCCTTTGCTTCATCATCATCTATCCGCTCATTTTCATGATCTCTGCAGCATTCCGTCCCCGTGCGGAAATGAACGACCCGACGATCATGTGGATCCCGAAGACATTCATCCTCTCCAACATCAAAGACGCATGGAAGGCAATGGACTTCGGAAACACTCTCGTAAATACGCTCGTTCTGAACATCGGCTGCTCGATACTCCAGGTTCTTACCTGTGCACTTACCGGCTACGGCTTCGCACGATTCAAGTTCAAGGGAAAGAGCATTCTCTTCTTTATCGTAATACTTATGATCCTCGTTCCTTCGCAGATCATACTTATTCCGCAGTATATGTTCTTCCGTTACTTTAACCCCTTCGGAATTTATCATGCGATCACAGGCAACTACATCAACTTTATCAACAGCGGCGTAACAATGTATATGCCAGCACTCACAGCGAACGGTATCCGTGCAGGACTTTTCATATTCCTGTTCAGACAGTCGTTCAGAGGACTCCCAAAGGAACTCGAAGACGCAGCATACCTCGACGGATGCTCGCCGTTCAGAACCTTCGTTCAGGTAATGGTTCCTAACGCAGGCGCTACATTCCTTACAGTATTCCTCCTCTCGGTTGTTTGGTACTGGAACGATTACTATGTTTCCACATCGTTCTTCACCGACAACAAGACCATCGCACTTATGCTTAAAAACCTCGACGCAAACCTCGCAAGACTTATCTTCGGCAACGAAACGCCGAATGTCCGTGAGCTTATCGTATGGATGGAAGCAGGATGCCTTATCTCTATCCTGCCAATGCTTATCCTTTATATCTGCTTGCAGAAAAACTTCACAGAAGGTATTGCACGTTCAGGTCTTACAGGTATGTAATATCAAACTCAAAACCGCCTTCGGCTTATGTCGGGGGTGGTTTTTTGTATTTATGCTTGTTTTTCGGCTCGGAATGTGTTATAATCTCAATAAATAAAGTATGGTCGGATCGGAGGATATAAAATGAATAACTTATCTGAATTATTATGGTACAAAGAACCTGCCGCAAACTGGGATGAAGCGCTCCCCATCGGAAACGGCCGAATCGGCGGAATGATCTTCGGAAGAGTTGAAGATGAACTCATCCAGATGAACGAGGACAGCGTGTGGTCGGGCGGCTTCCGTTACAGAAACAATCCAAAGGCCAAAGAAAACCTTGAAAAAATACGCAGGCTTATCGCTGACGGCAGAATAACCGAGGCACAGAAGCTCTGTGAGGACGCATTTTACGGCAGAAACGAGCAGCAGCGGCATTATCATCCTATGGGCGATCTTCATATCCTGCAAAGCGGCTGCGAAAATGCCGAAAACTATCAGCGCAGCCTTGATATTTCGACCGCAGTCGCAAAAACCGAGTGGAGAAGCGGCGGCGTAAATTATTGCAGAGAGATTTTCGTTTCCGCACCCGATAATGTCATGGTAATTCATTTTTCTGCAAGCGAAAAAGGAAAAATATCGTTTGAAGCGTTCATTGACGGCGTTGACGATGACTATGACAGGAATGAAGCCTACGATGAAACGACCTTGCTTTTCACCGTAACAGACGGTATCCCTTATGCAGCAGCCGTTACGGTAAAAACTGTCGGCGGCAGCGGAGTTACGGATTCCACCAGAATAAGAGTTGACGGTGCGGATGAAGCCGTTATAACAATAGCCTGTCAGACTGCCTTCCGCACGGGAAACTACGAAAAACAGGCGCTGGGCGAAGCTAAAACTGCACAGAGAAAGACTTTCAAGACGCTGCTTGAACGTCATGTAAATGATTATAATAAGCTTTACGATCGTGTTAAATTTGACCTTTGCGATAACAGCGGCGGAAATTCCGAGCTTCCGACCAATGAAAGGCTTGAAAAATTCAGAAACGGCGGAAATGACAACAAGCTTGCCGAGATGTACTTCAATTTCTCACGCTATCTTATGATAAGCGGTTCAAGAGAGGGAACGCTTCCGCTCAATCTTCAGGGAATCTGGAACAAGGATATGTGGCCTGCGTGGGGCGGAAAGTACACTATCAATATAAACACCGAGATGAACTACTGGGGCGCAGAGATACAGAATCTTTCCGAGTGCCATACTCCGCTTTTCGACCATATCGAGCGTATGAGGGAGAACGGCAGAATAACAGCCCGTGAAATGTACGGCTGCAAGGGTATGGTCTGCCACCACAACACCGATATCTGGGGCGACACCGCACCGCAGGACAGATGGATGCCTGCAACGGTATGGCCGATGGGTCTTGCGTGGCTCTGTCTGCATATCTACGAACATTACAAATTCACAAGGGACAAGGATTTTCTTGCCGAAAAATACGATACGCTAAAAGAAGCAGCGGAGTTCTTCGAGGATTATCTTATCGAGAACGACAAGGGTCAGCTTGTGACAAGTCCGTCGACCTCGCCCGAGAATACATATCTCACCAAGACGGGCGAACAAGGCTCACTCTGTCAGGGTCCGTCTATGGACAGCCAGATTCTTTACTGCCTTTTCACAGCAGTAGCAGAGAGTGCCGATATTTTGGGCATTGACAAAGACTATGCCGAAACGATGAGAAAGCTCCGTGCCCGTCTGCCCGAGCCGAAAATAGGCAAGTACGGTCAGATAATGGAATGGGCAGAGGATTATGACGAGGTAGAACCCGGACACCGTCACATCTCGCAGCTTTTTGCGCTTTATCCTGCGGATATGATCTCTCTGCGCAAAACGCCCGAGCTTGCAAAGGCTGCAACAGCAACTCTTGACCGCAGACTTTCTCACGGCGGCGGTCACACGGGCTGGTCAAGAGCCTGGATAATCAATATGTGGGCAAGACTTGGCAGAGGTGAAAAGGTCGGTGAGAATGTCCGTGCGCTTCTTTCAAACTCTACTTCGGTAAATATGTTTGATATGCATCCGCCGTTCCAGATCGACGGAAACTTCGGCGGCGGAGCAGGAATTGCCGAGGCGCTTATCCAGAGCCACAGCGGAGAGATAAATATTCTTCCGGCACTTCCCGAAGAATGGGAGAGCGGTTCGCTTTGCGGCATAAGAGCAAGAGGCGGCTTTGAGCTTTGCTTCTCGTGGGAAAATGGCAGGATAACAAAGCTTTCCGTCACATCCTTGAGCGGTGAGATATGCTGTATTGTCGGCGAAAACGTCAAGGTTGAATGTGACGGCAGCATCGTTCCCGTGACGGAAAAGGACGGAGCGGTTTTCTTTGAAACGGAAAAGGGAAAGAGCTACTGTGTTGCATTTTGATGAAAATGTGGTATAGTTCTCGGACAAATGGACAAATTCTGTATTCATTTTTTTGAGCTTAAAAAAGTCGGCAGAAAGCCCGATCCCAATAACAGCCGTGAGTTGTGGCTTCATTTTATAAACGCCTAAAGTGAGGAGGATCTCGAAATGATAAGTCAGACTAACGTTCCAATTATGAAAAAAGCTGTAAATGTGATATACGATATGTCGGAAGATACGAAGATCAGAGAGATAGCCCGACTTCGGGAAAAAGCTCTGCATGATGAAGCTTCCGCACTCAAAAACGCAAAAGCCGAGGGCGAAACAAGCATTATTGCCAAAATTAAGGCATACGGCTTGACCGAAGAACAGTTAAAAAGTATTATTTCAATAAATTAAAATTGGAGGAGATCATTTTATGGGCAACGAAAAAAGATTTGTAAAGGCATACGGAAAGGGAGCAATGGAAGGCAGCGAAATATGGGTCGACACCGAAACGGGAGTAAACTATCTGTTCCATTTTGCAGGATATGCAGGCGGCTTGACTCCGCTCCTTGACCGTGAAGGGAAACCCATTGTCAGCTCACAAAGCGAGATAATGGAGCTTTTGAAAAAGTGAAACGTTTCAAATTCTAAATTTTTTGTGACTTATACCTTTAAGTATAAGATTTGCAGTTGATTTTTCCTTTTTGTTAATGTATAATAAAAAAGACATAAGAAAACGTATTTTCAGCGAAATTTTTGAATAGTTTTCTTTGCATTAACGCAACAATAATGAAAGGCGGTCAAACCCATGAACGTAAAAATCATCAACGGCGTATCAATGCCGAACATTCCCTGGCAGGAAAAGCCTGCTGACTGCAGAGATGTAGTATGGAGATATGACGCAAACCCGATCATCAAGAGAGATCAGATCATGGTAAAGAAGGCAAACGGCTACAGAGAGCCTTCAAACTCTATCTTCAACAGCTCCGTTGTTCCTTTTAAGAACGGCGACTATGAATTCGCAGGCGTTTTCAGAGTTGACGACAGAGAAAGAAATATGGAACTCCACGTTGGCTTCTCCAAGGACGGTATCCACTGGGATATCAACGAGGAAAGGATCCATTTTGAGTGCGATATCCCCGAAGTAGCAGAGTGGCAGTACGGCTATGACCCCCGTGTTTGCAAGCTCGAAGGCGAGGACAGATATATCGTAACCTGGTGCAACGCTTACGGCTGGAAGCCGACTATCGGCATTGCAACAACGACCGATTTCAAAACCTTCAAGCAGACAGAAAACGCATATCTTCCATTTAACAGAAACGGCGTTATGTTCCCGAGAAAGATAAACGACAAGTACATGATGATGAGCCGTCCTTCCGACAGCGGACATACACCTTTCGGCGATATGTTCATCAGCCAGTCACCCGACCTCGTTTACTGGGGCGAGCACAGACACGTTATGGGACCCTCAAAGGGCTGGGAATCCACAAAGATGGGCGCAGGTCCTATTCCGATAGAAACAGACCGCGGCTGGCTCATTTTCTACCACGGTGTACTTACATCCTGCAACGGCTATGTTTACAGCTTCTCCGCAGCTCTCCTCGATAAGGACGAGCCTTGGAAGGTTCTCAAGAGAGGCGCGTCCTACCTTATCAGCCCACAGACAAGCTATGAGCTTATCGGTGATACAGACGCAGTAACATTCCCCTGCGCTAACCTTGTTGACGCTGATACGGGAAGAATCTGCATCTACTACGGCTGCGCTGACACCTGCACAGCACTTGCATTCACAACTGTTGATGACGTTATGGACTTCCTTGACCACAACAGCCAGGTTTAAGATAATGCATAATGCGTAATGCTTAATGCGTAATTAATCATCGCTTTAATTTGTTATGTAAAACAATAGTATTTTTATAAAATTAAAGGAACTATTCACAGCTTGATTGCCGTGAAATAGTTCCTTTTTATTATATCTATGGTTTTCAAAATAATTATGCATTACGCATTACGAATTACGCATTAATCTATTGCTCTTCGGGGTTGATCGGTGTAACATAGAGTGTTCTGTTATTCGTGAAAATGACCTTTCCCGGCTTTGAACCGGAGGGCTTTTTTACGAATTTTATGTTGACATAATCGACAGGCACCTGCGATGAATTTTTCGCCTTGCTGTGAAAAGCGGCAAGACCTGCGGCATAAAGAATAGTTTCATCGGGAGGAACTGTGCCGTTAGTGCGGATGATAACGTGTGAGCCGGGGATGTTTTTCGTGTGGAGCCAGATATCCGTCTTGTCGGCAAGCTTTGTGGTGAGCTTGTCATTTTGTATGTTATTTCGTCCTATCAGAATGGTGTAACCATCGGGCGAAGTGAATTCAATGGGCGGCTTTGACTTAGGCGGCTTGCCCTTGAGCTTGTTTGCACGGATATATCCCTGCTCCGCAAGCTCCATACGAAGCTCGTTGACCTCGTCCTCGCTCTTGGTTCGTGTCAGAGCGTCAAAAACGCTGTCAATATACGCAAGCTCCTCTTCGCCCTGTGCAATTCTTTCGGTAAGTACTTTTTCCGCTGTATCAAGTTTTCTGTACTCTGCGTAATACTTTTGCATATTTTTACTTGGAGTAAGGCGCTTGTCAAGCTCGATCTCAACAATTGGACAGCTTTCATCATAGAAATTCTCAACGGCGATCTTGTCCATGCCTTTTTCGATGCGATAAAGGTTGGCGGAGATAAGGTCGCCTTTTAGTTTGAGCTCGTCACGCTTTGCGGATTCGGCAAGTTCAAGCCTTTGTGCTTCGGTTCTTCGTGCGATGCGTTCGGTCGTGTTGAGAAGAAGCTTGTAGAGGTCGGCGGAACGCTGCTTCATACGGGAAACATTGTCACGTTCCGAGTAGAAATAGTCGAGCGCTGCGCAGGCGTTCGGGAGCTGCTTTGCTGTCATAAGCGAGCCGTACTGCGAAATTTCCATAAATGCGAAATCCTTTAGCAGACCGTTCGTGTCCTTCAAAACGGTATAGACGTTTGTGCCGCCCGAAAGCTCATCGGCGGTCTGCTTCAGCTCTGCGCAAAGCCTGTCAAGCATTTCATCGGTGAGCTCGCTTTTGTGTATCTGGTCGCCGTTTGCGGCAGAAAATACCCATTCACGGGCAACGAGGGGGGAAACTCCCTCGAAGATCTTTACAAGAGTTTTCGCAAGATCGGCGTCGGGCATTGAGCCGAGCGCTTCGGAAAGCTGCTCCTTGGTGCAGGTTCTGAAATCGAGCCGCTTGGTTTTCGGGGGAAGAGTATAGGTCATTCCCGGCAGGATAGGCCGTTCGCCCGACATTTCAAGGTCAACACGCTTGATGCTGTCGATGATCTTTCCGTCGGCGTTTATAACGATGATGTTGGAGCATCTGCCCATGATCTCGGCGGCAAGGGTTACCTTTACCATATCGCCGAGCTCGTTCATCGCTTCAAAATCGAAATACAGCACACGTTCAAGTCCGTCCTGTCTTATATCGAGCAGCTTGCCGTTTCTGAAGTGCTTGCGCAGCAGCATACAGAACATCGGCGGGACCTTCGGATTTTCTACGCTCTCCTTTGTAATATGGACGCGCGCAGAGTTTGCCGAGGCGGAAAACAGGAGCTTTTCCGTTCCGCCTCTTGTTCGCATTGTTATTATTATCTCCTCACGGGACGGCTGGGCGATCTTGTCGACCCTGCTGCCGATGAGAGAAGTAAGCTCGTTTTTTACGCAGCTTAAAAATATTCCGTCAAGAGCCATTTGTTACCTCCGATAAATGTCATATATTGGTATAATATATTCCCGTAAGCAGCTGAACGCCGAGGGAAACGATCGTTATCATTATCCAGCAGACAAGACCCATAAGGATAGGCTTGCCGCCGTTTTTGATAAGCTTGACAATGTTGGTGTTAAGTCCGATAGCGCACATTGCCATTGCGATAAAGAATTTTGCGAGCCATTTCATTATCGGGACAAAGCTTGCGCTGTAAAGCTCGGTAAAGCCGCTTGCAGGCATAAGTCCTACAACGGTTGTGACTATTGAAGCGGCGATAAAATAGAGAATAAACCATGGGAATATCTTTGCAAACGAGAAGCTTCCCGACTTTTCACCGTCCGAGCCTGCTTTTTTTGTGCGGAAGAGCGCAAGAGCGAGCGTTATCGGGATTATTGCGAGTGTTCGGGTGAGCTTTACGGTAACCGCTGCGGAGAGGATCCCCTCTGTGCCGTAGATGCTTTCGCCTGTGGATGCGCAGGCTGTAACGGACGAAGTGTCGTTGACGGCGGTTCCTGCGAATATCGCAAAGCCCTCCGAGCCAAGTCCGACAGCGTGACCGAATGCAGGGAAAATAAGCGCTGCGAGCACGTTAAAAAGGAAGATCACCGATATTGACTGCGCAACCTCCTCATCGTCGGCGTCAATAACGGGAGCGGTAGCAGCTATGGCGGAGCCGCCGCATATAGACGAGCCTACACCGATGAGAGTGGACACCTTCGGATCGACTTTAAGCACCTTCATCATAACAAAAGCGGTCAGAAGCGAAACCGCAATAGTTGAAATAATCACGGGAAGGCTCTTGCTGCCGACATTTGCGATAGTTCCGAGGTTGAGGGAGAAGCCGAGGATAACGACCGCCCATTGAAGTATCTTTTTTGATGTGAATTTGATCCCGTCCTTTGTGCGTTCGCTTGATGCGAATTTCGGAAGGATAAGCGTTATGAGCATACCTATCAGAATGGAAAACACGGGTGCGCCGATAACTTCAAGCGAGAAGCTTCCGATCGAGATCTCCGCAAGCGCAGACGAAATAAAAGCTATTGCGGCACAAATCATTATGCCGATAGAGTTTTTCTTTAGGAATTGCATTTTAATCTCCTTATTTTTTTGATATATTACTTATTATACACCAAAATCCCTTTGATTCAATGCCATAAATGTGAATATTGGCGTTAAAATCATATTTGTTCACAAAAAAACACGATCTGCAGTGCTCGGTAAAGCTACAGATCGTGTATTATACAAGATTATTTTGAAGAAAATGGGCATATCACCACTTTTTCTCCTCCGATGCGCAGTACATTCCCTTTTTCAGCGCACGAAGCTCGACAAAGCAGCCGCATTTTCGGCAGATACCGTTTTCAAGCTCGGAGCAGGTCTTGCAGATACTTAACCTTTCGGAATAAATCTCCTGCGAAACACGTTTTTCCTCGGGGAAGTCCTTTATATAGCGCTTAATGTCCTCATAGGCTTCGTCATAGTCCAGCTCGTCAAGAAGACAGCGCTTGCAGAGCTTTTTCTCCATTTTACTTCTTCAAGGTGAGCGAAACTACGCTGTGACGTGGGAGAGTAACGACAAGCTTGCCATTTTCAAGCTTAAAGCCGTCAAAGGTTTTCGGAGCAACATTTTCTTCACCGTCAAAGCCGTTGTAAGCGTGTATCTCGGAGGTGAGTATTTCTCCCGAAACGGATCTTGCATTTGCACCGTCAATACTGATCTCGTAATCCTCGTCAAGCGAGCAGTTGGCAAAGGTCACAAGCACATCTCCGTCCTTGTTCACGGAAGCCGAGTGTGAAACTGCAGGGATGATGCAGCCGTTCATTCCTGTCTGCGCATTTGTAAGGCTGCTTTCAAGAAGCTCTGCGTCCTGATGATCCCGGTACATCTTAAAGACATAGTATGTAGGCGTGAGCACCATTTTTTCGCCCTCGGTGAGGATGACAGCCTGAAGAACGTTGACAGCCTGCGCAATATTCGCCATAACAACACGGTCGGAATGTTCGTTGAAGATATTGAGATTGACAGCCGCAACAACAGCGTCACGCATTGTGTTCTGCTGATAGAGGAAGCCGGGGTTCGTGCCCTTTTCAACATCGTACCAGCAGCCCCATTCGTCAACGATAAGACCGATCTTATGGTCGGGGTCGTAAGCGGTCATTATCTCATCGTGCTTACGGATAAGCTCTTCCATATATATTGTTGACTTTATAGTGCGGTAATATTCCTCGTTAGTGAAGTCAACAGCGTCGCCCTTTTTCTCCCAGTTTCCGCTCGGAACGGTGTAATAATGCAGGGAGATAGCCTTTGTGTGCCATTCGTTGAGGTTTTTCATAAGGACTTCCGTCCAGTTGTAGTCGCTGCTGTTCGGGCCGCAGGCTACCTTGTAAAGCTCGTTGCCGCTGTAATTCTTGCAGAAGGACTGATAACGGCGGTACTCGTCGGCATAGTATTCGGGGCGCATATTTCCGCCGCAGCCCCAGCTTTCGTTGCCAATGCCGAGGTATTTGAGCTTCCAGGGCTTCTCTCTGCCGTTCTTTTTGCGAAGCTCCGCCATTGGAGAAAGTCCGTCAAAGGTCATATATTCGACCCACTCGGCAAGCTCATGCACCGTGCCGCTGCCGAGGTTGCCTGCGATGTACGGCTCACAGCCGAGCTCCTCGCAAAGGTTCATAAATTCGTGAGTTCCGAAGCGGTTGTCCTCGGTGACGTGTCCCCAGTTGGTGTTTATCATCTTTTTGCGTGCGGATTTTTCGCCGATACCGTCTTTCCAGTGGTATTCATCGGCAAAGCAGCCGCCCGGCCAGCGGAGAACGGGTATTTTTATCTCTTTGAGTGCATTGATAACGTCGTTTCTTACGCCGTCAGTGTTCGGTATGGATGATTCCTCGCCGACATAGATCCCGTTGTAGATGCAGCGTCCGAGATGCTCAGAGAAGTGGCCGTATATCTCACGGTTTATGTGGCTCTTGGTTTTTCCCGTAAGCGTTAAGGTAAGCTTTTTCATTGGTATTTCCTCCAATTATTGAAATTTGTCTTGAAAATAATGATTTTAACTATTATAACAGATTTTCGGCGGTTTTTCAAGAGATTTTTATATTCTTTGATTGACAAAGCAGTAAAACAATGGTATAATAGCTTGAGTAACGCTTTATTATACCAAAATACTGTATTCGGGGAGAAAACTATGCAAAAAAAGCTATGTGCGCTGACCTTTGATGACGGTCCGAACACGGAAATTACTCCGCTTGTGCTTGAAAAGCTGGAAAAGTACGGCATTGTCGCTTCGTTTTTCCTCGTAGGTGACAATATCAATGCCGAATCGGAAAAGGCAGCAAAAAGAGCCTTTGATATGGGCTGTGAGATATGCAACCATTCAAAGACACATTCGGCTTTCCCGGAGCTTTCGGCAGAGGAAATGCGTGCCGAGATCGAGTACACCTCGTCCGAGATAAAGCGCATCACGGGCAGGGAACCGAGGTTTTTTCGACCGCCGTATATCGCCGTTTGCAGCGAAATGTATGACAATATTGATCTTCCGTTTATCGCAGGCATCGGTGCGGAGGACTGGCTGCCCGAGGTAACGGCGCAGCAGCGCGCGGATAAGATACTCGGCAGGATCGAGGACGGAGCGATAATTCTTCTTCACGATATGAAAGGGAATATCCAAACTGTTGAAGCGCTCGATATACTTATCCCAAAGCTCAAAGAGGAGTATGAATTTGTGACAGTTTCGGAGCTTTTTGACCGTGCGCAGGTCGTTCCGAAAAAGGGCATCGTTTATTCGTTTACTTCGCAGACAACGGAGTATAAAAATTAATGAAAGAGGATAATCAATATGAAAAAATTGGCAGCTTTTTTGCCTGCGCTTATGATAGCGTCATTGATGGCAGGCTGTGCAGATTCGTCTGCCGCAGCGAATAAGGAAGTAAAAGAGGAGGAAGCGGCAGTGAAGTCGATCGAACTTAAAGAGGAAAATTTTAAGCAGCTTGGAAGAACATACTATAATAACGGAAAGATATACTGCGCATTGAGCGGCTCGGGCGCAGAGTTCACCTTCACGGGAACAGAGGTTTCTATCACCATTGAGGGTGACACGAACAGCGCAAATGCTGCATCAGCCGACAATCAAGCTCGTGTTGCTGTTTATGTAAACGGTGAGCGCAAGGCTGACGAAATGATAAATGAAAAGACAAAGACTATCAACATCAAGACAAGCGATTCCGAGCAGAGTGATGTAAAAATCGTCAAGATCTCCGAATCACAGGAGTCCACATGCGCTATCAGCGATATTACTGTCAACGGAAAGGATGTAAAGCCTGCCGAGAACAAGCAGCATCTTATTGAGTTCATCGGTGACTCTATCACCTGCGGCTACGGCGTTGATGACGAGGACTGCAACCACCACTTCTCAACCAAGACAGAGGACTGCACAAAGGCTTATGCCTATAAGACAGCAGAAAAGCTCGATGCGGATTACAGCCTTGTTTCATACAGCGGTCACGGTATCATCTCGGGTTATTCGGGTGATGGAAAGAAAGTACTAACACAGCTTGTTCCGCCTCTCTATACACACCTCGGCAATACATGGAGCAGAAACGAAGAATTCGACCCTGCAAAGCTCGAATGGGATTTCTCCAAGCGTGAACCCGATGTAATTGTTATCAACCTCGGCACAAACGATGACAGCTATTGCAAGAGCCAGGAAGAAAAGTGTGAGGATTTCCGTGAGAACTATGTAAAGTTCGTTAAGAAGATCCGTGAGAATAACCCGAATGCAAAGATCATCGGAACACTCGGCATCATGGGACAGAACCTCTATCCGTATGTTGAAAAGGCTCTCCGGGATTACAGTGAGGAAACAGGTGATACGAACGTAGATTACCTTATGTTTGACCAGCAGAATATGAACGAAGACGGCATTGCTGCCGACTGGCACCCAAGTGAGAAAACTCACGAGAAGGCATCCGATAAGCTTGCTGAAAAGATCAAGGAAAGCATGGGATGGTAAATTTTAAAGCGTAATTTATGCAGCGCTAAAGCTTGCTGTTAAAAAGCGAAGCCAAGCAAAAGTTTCGTCCACCTTTTCAAAGGTGGTGGGGTTCCAAGGGGCAAAGCCACTTGGTCGCTTCCGCAGAAGCGAAACTCCCTAAACTTTAGCGATGTATTTGCAGCAACAGCAAAATATCTATCAAATCAAAAAGCGCAATTCACGAAAAGAAAGTTAAATCAGAACGTGAGAAATCGTTTTGTA
>JBJFFR010000148.1:0-35157 GCA_051891935.1 Oscillospiraceae bacterium | reverse complement strand
TTCGATAAAGACGATACATAAATCAAAGGGACTGGAATACCCGTTTGTGTTCCTCTGCGGAACTTCAAGGGGATTTAATCTTAAAGACTGCAGCGGCAGAATGCAGATGCATCTTGACCTTGGCATCGCTTTCAAGATACAGGACCTTGAAACGGGACAGCTCTACGATTCGTTCCCACGCTATGCGATCTCCCTTATAAACAGGAGAGAGAGCATAAGCGAAGAGATGCGTCTGCTGTATGTTGCGCTCACAAGAGCAAAGGAACGGCTTTTCATAACCATTCCCGACAGCGAAAACACTCGCCGCCGCATAGTAAGATGTGCTTTGAGGCTTGCCGCAGAGGACGGGATACCGTCTGCCGTGAACGCAGGTTCGATGCTTGACTGGCTGCTTGCGATACTGCTCACGCACCCCGATTCCTGCCGTATCCAGAACGAGATAGATGTCCCGATACGAAGCAGCAGGGCAAAAATAAAGGTGACATTATTTGAAGGCTCGGCTGTCATTGAAAAAGCTCCCGAGGAGGAAAAAGCTCTTGCGGAAGAGGAAAGCGTTCGCAGGCTTCTCGGCAATTTCAGCTATAAATACAGCGGAGAGCAGACCGAAACACTTGCAAAGCTGACCATTACCGAGATCGCAAAGAGCGAGAGCGGCGAAGTCTTCCTGCGCAGACCCGAATTCGCTGCGGATCGCGGAAAGCTCACCGCTGCGGAGATAGGTACGGCAACACACACCTTTATGCAGTATGCGGATTTCCCTGCCGCCGAGATATCTCCCGAAGCGGAAGCAAAGCGCCTTGAAGAGCTTGGGATAATATCCTCGTCCGAGCGGAGTTCGCTTGATATTGAGCATATAAAAGCATTTTTCCGTTCGCCGCTGTACGAGCGTATGAAGCGTTCGCCCGACGTTCGCCGTGAGCAGAAATTTCTCATCGGAATATCACAGTTGGGACTTGACGGAATGTACGGTTTGGAGTATAATAATGATAGTATGCTCCAGGGTATCGCCGACTGTATATTCTTTGAGGACGGGGAAGCTGTGCTTGTCGATTACAAGACCGACCGTGTAAAAAGCGGCGAGGTGCTTGCCGACCGCTACCGCAGACAGCTCGTTCTTTACAGCAGGGCTCTGGAGAAGATCTTCAATGTCAAGGTAAGTCAAGCGTTCCTTTATTCATTCAGCCTTGACAGGGAGATAGAGATCGAACTGTAAGAAAGGCTGGAATAGAAATGGCTTCAAATCAGACTAACAGAAACAGAACATCGGGCAGCAAAATGATAAACGGCTCCTTTGTCGGCGCTGTTTTTCTCGGAATATGCGTTCTTATAAGCGGACTTTCGATAGGCGGCGGCATACGCAAGCTCAACAAAACTCTTGCGGACAAGTCCTTCTCGAACATCAGCAACGTCACACAGCCCGACGCTATGAAGGTCAGCGAGAAAAAATATCTCACCGAGGATGAAGCTGCGACTTATCTCAATCTTACTTCACAGGAGATCGTTACCCTTATCACAACGGGCGAGATAACCGAATATGTCAAGACGGGAACCGGCTATTCCATCTCGGTTAAGGTGCTTGACGACTGGTTCGACAACGAATCCTATCAGAACAAGCTTGCCGGAAACTCTTCCGACAGCGGCGAATCGTCCGATACACAATAATTTTTCATAAGAACTGAAAATATTTCAAAAAAATTTGCAAAAACCCTTGACAAATGATTTTTTTGTGGTATAATGTATAGCGTTGGTTTGAAAAAACCGTTTAAAATAAAGCAGAACTTTCCGTTCTCACCCTGCCGCAAAGGCGTGCAGCGGTCAATAGATACTCTTTTTTATTTACAAGCAGCGGCATATCTGCCCGGCTGCTTTGAAATGGATCAAGGTATGAGCGGAAAAGATGCTTTTCCGCTCTTTTTGTTTTTATAATTTTTACGGGGGTGCTTAATATAAGCGTTAAAGAATTACAGATTAATGAAGAAATCAAGGACAAGGAGATCCGTGTGATTGATTCCGACGGTTCCGCTATCGGCGTTATCTCGGCAAAGGAAGCGTTGGCTCTTGCAGAAGAAAGAGAGCTTGATCTTGTAAAAATTGCTCCGCAGGCAACTCCGCCCGTGTGTAAGATCATGGACTACGGAAAGTACCTTTTTGAACAGGGCAAGCGTGAGAAGGAAGCAAAGAAAAATCAGAAGGTCGTTGACGTCAAGGAGATCAGAATGTTCTCTACTATCGACACAAACGACTTTAACACGAAGGTGAACCAGGCTGCAAAGTTCCTTAAGGGCGGCGACAAGCTCAAGGTTTCCATTCGTTTCCGTAAGCGTGCAATCGCTCATCCTCAGCTCGGTGAAGAGCTTCTTGAAAGATTTAAGGAAGCTGTTTCCGAATACGGTACGGTTGAAAAGCCTTCCAAGATGGAGGGACGAGCACTTGTTATGTTCGTTTCGCCCAAGGCTTCAAAATAAAAATACAACGGCGAAAATATCGCCTAAAATTGAAGGAGGATACATCATGCCTAAGCAGAAAACACATTCTGGCGCAAAAAAGCGTTTTAAAGTAACCAAGAACGGTCTTGTTAAGTATCAGAAGACCAACAAAAGACACAGACTTACTCAGAAGGCTACAAAGCGTAAGAGAATCGCAAGAGCGGCCGGCTACGCAAGCTCTGCAAACGCTTCAACCGTTAAGGTTCTTATTCCTTACAAGTAATCAAAGTACGAAATAAACGGAGGTAAAGAATTATGGCTCGTGTTAAGGGCGCAATGGCTACTCGAAAGAGAAGAAATAAAACATTAAAGCTTGCAAAGGGCTACTGGGGCGCAAAGAGCAAGCATTTCAAGATGGCTAAAGAAGCCGTTATGAAGTCCGGCAACTATGCTTATGTTGGCAGACGTCTTAAGAAGAGAGATTTCAGAAAGCTCTGGATCACAAGAATTTCCGCTGCTTGCAAGATGAACGGCATGAACTATTCAACATTCATGAACGGTCTTAAGAAGGCAGGCATCACACTTAACAGAAAGATGCTCGCAGAGATCGCTGTAAACGACGCAGCAGGCTTCACAGCACTTACCGAAAAGGCAAAGGCTGCTCTTTAATTAAAAACGCTTACAAGGTCAGAAGTGAATTTTTTCCTTCTGACTTTTTGCGATTTTTATACTTTTGTGGAATTTGTGAATAAACCGCATTTTCGTAAACGATAATAGGGAGGAACAGGGCGTTGCGACAGTATATTGCTTCAAAGGAAAACGATAATATAAAGCTTTTCAAGAAGATATCTTCGGCAAAAAAATACCGCAGCGAATACGGTCTGTTTCCGCTCGAAGGCGCAAGACTGGTCGATGATGCGGTGAAGGAAAACGCCGATATAAGCTTTGTTATCGCTGCCGAAACAGCCTCGGAAAAATTCGGAGAGCTGCTCGGAAGGCTTGAAGAAAGGTGCGAAAAAATACTTACAGTTCCCGATGAGCTGGCTTCTTCGCTTGCGCAGACGCAGGGAACACAGGGCATCTTTGCGGCTTGCAAAATGCCGAAAAGCCTATCCGCAGAGGAGCTTGTCAGGGAATGCGGCAAGTATGCGGTGCTTGTGCAGCTCCAGGATCCGGGAAATATGGGTACAATTATCAGAACAGCTGACGCTATGGGTGTTGACGGGATAATAGCCGTGAACTGCTGTGATATTTATAACCCGAAAACCGTGCGTTCGACAATGGGAAGTCTTTTCCGCATAAGGATAGCGAATGCCGACGAGGATGAAGCCTTTGCAGCACTTAAAAATAAAGGGATCGAAACCTTTGCTTCGGTAATTGATACAGATGCGTTATCTCTTACGGATTGCTCGTTCAAAAACGGTGCAGCCGTTCTTATCGGCAACGAGGGAAACGGACTTGCCCGTGAAACCGTGAGCCGATGCGATAAAAAGCTTACTATACACATGAACGGCAACGTCAATTCGCTCAATGCCGCAACCGCCGCTTCGATAATAATGTGGGAGCTGACAAAATGAGCAGCGAGAATATTTTCCGTGATGAAATAATAAAGCTGTTGTATCTCGTTTCCTGCTTCGGCGTGGGAAAGCCGAGGGTATGGGAGCTTGTGCAGCAGTTCGGCTCGCTCGATGCGCTTTATAAGGCTATCGCTTTTGAACGTCCGCAGGGTGTGTTCACACCGAAGGAGCTTCGTGCAGCAAAAGCAACGACCGCAAAGCAGCTCCGAGAAATAGTTGCTTACTGCTATGGTCACAATATCGGAATAGTCGGTTTCAACGATACCGATTATCCGCCAAGATTGAGGGGAATATTCAATCCGCCCGTTCTGCTTTTTTATAAGGGCGAGATCGATCTGCTCTCTGCCGATGTTATAGTTTCGGCGGTCGGGGCAAGATACCCTTCCGAGTATTCAAAAAATACGGCAAAGAAGATATGCTCGGTGCTTGCAGAGTCAGGTATTGTTGTTGCAAGCGGTTTTGCGGTGGGAACAGATATAACTGCGCATCTTTCCGCTGTCCGATCGGGTGGAAAGACGATCGCTGTTCTCGGTTCGGGCATCGGCTATGAATATCCTCCCGAAAATGTTCGGTATATTGATGAAATCGCTGAAAACGGTCTTTTCATGTCAGAGTATTTTCCGAACACAAAGGCCAACCGTCTGAATTTTCCTGCGAGGAACAGGGTGCTTTCGGGCATTTCAATGGGTACTGTTGTTATAGAGGCTTCGGAAAAGAGCGGTTCGCTCAACACTGCATCAAATGCGATCGCGCAGGGCAGAGATCTTTGGGCAGTTCCTCCGCATGATATATTTGACCCGAGGTATGACGGCAACAAGCTGCTTATTCGTGACGGAGCTATACCGCTTTTGTACGAGAACGACATTCCGTGTGAATATTTCGAGAATTACAGTCATAAGCCTGTAAAGGAAAGCATTTCCGACACCGCAATGCTGGATGAAAGAGTGCTTGATACCTTTTCAAATAAGAAAAGCTCCGAGCCGAAGCGGAAGAAACGGAGCAAACACGAAGAATTCCCCGAAAATGAAAGCACATACAAAGCCGAGGGCAATGCAGGTATCGTTTATGATATCATAAAAGGTGCAGCAAATGGAATCACACCCGATGAAGCGGCTGAAAAAAGCGGTCTGGACATTTCGGAGGTGCTTATGCTTATAACCGATCTTGAAATTGACGGAGCTGTTTATTCCGAAACAGGTCAGGAATACTTTGCCGCAGAATAAAGAGGTTCCCTAAATAGATAATTTTCCAAAAGGAGTTATGATATAAATGTCAAAGCTTGTTATTGTGGAGTCACCCGCAAAGGCAAAAACCATAAAAAAATATCTCGGCAGCGGCTATGAAGTCGTTGCTTCGATGGGTCATGTCCGTGACCTTCCGAAATCAAAGCTCAGCGTCGATGTTGACAATGATTTCAAACCCGTTTACACCGATATTAAAGGCAAGGAAGAGCTTATCGCAAGCTTAAAGAAAGAGGCTGAAAAGTCCGATTTCGTCTATCTCGCAACGGACCCTGACCGTGAGGGAGAAGCTATTTCATGGCACCTTGCACAGATGCTCGGACTGCCTATGGAGGCAAACAACCGTGTTACCTTCAATGAGATAACAAAGACGGGCGTTACTAACGGTATGGCGCATCCTCGCAGCATTGATCTTGATCTTGTAAATGCGCAGCAGGCTCGCCGTATCCTCGACCGTATCGTTGGATATAAGCTTTCGCCGTTCCTTTGGAAAAAGGTACGAAGGGGACTTTCCGCAGGCCGAGTTCAGTCGGTCGCTGTTTCGCTTGTCGTTGAAAGAGAAAAGCAGATCGAGAATTTCAAGCCCGAGGAATACTGGTCTATCGACACGAAGATGACCGCTCCTTCGTCAAAGAAGCAGTTCGCAGCTTCATTCTACGGCGTTGACGGAAAGAAGACAGAGCTTCACTCAAAAGAAGAAGCCGACAACATACTTGCCCGTGTTGAGGGCGCTGAATATATCGTGACCGAGGTCAAGAAGTCTGTCCGCAGGAAGTCGCCTGCACCTCCGTTCACAACTTCGACAATGCAGCAGGAGGCTTCAAAGAAGCTCGGATTTGCAGCTGCAAAGACGATGAAGACTGCACAGACGCTTTATGAAGGCGTTGATATCGAGGGAATGGGCGCAGTCGGTCTTATCACATACATGAGAACCGACAGCCTTCGTATCTCCGATGAAGCAAGAGCTTCCGCATACAAATACATCGAGGAGGTCTACGGCAAGAAGTACGTTCCCTCCACTCCGAAGATATATAAGACCAAGGCAGGCGCACAGGACGCTCATGAAGCTATCCGTCCGTCCATGCCCGAACTCACCCCTGCAAAGATAAAAGACAGCCTTACTCCCGAGCAGTTCAAGCTGTACCGCCTTATCTGGGAACGCTTTATCGCAAGCCAGATGGAAAGTGCTTCGCTCGATACGGTTTCCGCTGCCATTGACGCAAACGGCTGCACCTTCAAGGCAACGGGTTTCTCCGTGAAGTTTGACGGCTTCACCGTTCTTTACGAGGAAACAAAGGACGACGAGGAAAACAAGGTTCTTCCCGTTATCGAAAAGGGCGACAAGCTCAAGTTAAAGGCTATCGAGGGCAATCAGCACTTCACACAGCCGCCTGCAAGATATACCGAAGCTACGCTTATCAAGGCACTTGAAGAAAACGGGATCGGCAGACCGTCAACCTATGCTCCGACTATTTCGACTATCACAAACCGATTCTATGTTGAGCGTGATGGAAAGCAGCTCAAGCCGACAGGTCTTGGCGAGGTCACAACACAGGTGATGAAGGATCACTTCAAGCATATCGTTGATACAAAATTTACGGCTAATATGGAAAGCAATCTCGATAAGGTCGAAACAGGCGAAGCTGACTGGGTTCAGACTCTCCATGATTTCTACGATGATTTTGACGCAACGCTCAAAAAGGCTGAAACCGATATGGACGGCAAGCGCATCAAGGTCCCCGACGAGGAAACGGACGAGGTATGCGATGTCTGCGGAAAGCCGATGGTAATAAAGATCGGCAGATTCGGAAAGTTCCTTGCCTGCTCGGGCTTCCCCGAATGTACAAACACAAAGAAGATCATCAAGCCGACAGGCGGCGTTTGTCCGAAGTGCGGCAAAAAGGTACTCCAGAAAAAGTCCAAGAAGGGCAAGAAATACTTCGGCTGCGAGGATAATCCGAACTGCGACTTTATGACATGGGACACTCCCGTTTCCGATAAATGCCCGAAGTGTAACGACGGAACAACGCTTTTCAAGAAGGGCGGAAAGCTTTTCTGCCTGAAGGATGGCTGCGGTTACGAAACTGCTGTACGAAAGGATAAATAAAATGGATTGTCCGAAGTGTAAAACTGAAATGAAAAAAGCTGTTATATCGGCTGCTGTCGGCGGCGTGCTGAACGTGATGAACGGAGAAAAAAAGCTCCTTGACGGCGACAGATGCAGCGGTGTTGACTGCTTTGGATGTCCCGAGTGCGGTTATATTGAATTATTCGCACAAAATCCAAAGGTTTTCAGGAATAAAAATATATGAATAACGTAAAAGTCATTGGCGCAGGTCTTGCAGGATGCGAGGCGGCATGGCAGCTTGCAGAATCGGGCATAAGCGTTGACTTGTATGAAATGAAGCCGAAAAAGTTCTCTCCTGCGCATAAATACGAAGGCTTTGCGGAGCTTGTCTGCTCGAATTCGCTCAAAGCTTCGAGGGTAAATTCGGCGGCAGGTCTGCTCAAAGAGGAGATGCGCCGACTGGGTTCGCTTACCGTTCCCTGCGCAGAGGAAACAGCTGTGCCTGCAGGCGGCGCGCTTGCGGTCGACAGAAAGCTTTTCTCCGACCTTGTTACCGAAAAGATAAGATCACACGAAAATATAACTATCCACAGCGAAGAGGTAACGGATATCCCCGAGGGGAACGTGATAATCGCAACGGGACCTCTCACATCGGACGGACTTGCGGAAAGCATAAGCCGTTTGAGCGGCGGATATTTAAGCTTTTATGATGCGGCAGCTCCGATCGTTTCCTTTGAGTCGCTCGATATGAACAGAGCGTTCTTCGCCGCACGTTACGGCAGAGGGGACGATGACTACATCAACTGCCCGTTCACAAAGGAAGAATATCTCACATTTTACAATGCGATAATAAATGCGGAATCCGCTCCGCTGCACGAATTTGACCGTCCGCAGGAGCTTCACAACAAGAATGACAGCTTTACCGTTTACGAGGGCTGTATGCCGATCGAAGTGCTTGCAAAGCGCGGTGAAGAAACGATGCGCTACGGCGCAATGAAGCCTGTCGGACTGACCGATCCCGTTACGGGAAAGCGTCCCTACGCCGTTGTTCAGCTGCGAAAGGAGAACAGTTCGGGAACGATGTACAACATTGTCGGCTTCCAGACGAATCTCAAATTCGGCGAGCAGAAGCGTGTGTTCTCTCTTATCCCCGGACTGGAAAATGCGGAGTTTTTACGCTATGGCGTTATGCACCGAAATTCATTCCTCAATTCGCCGAAGCTTCTGAACAGCGATTTTTCTCTCCGTTCGGACGGAAGAGTTTTCTTCGCAGGTCAGATAACGGGCGTAGAAGGCTATATGGAATCGGCTGCGAGCGGTATCATTGCAGGAAAGAATATGGCAAGAAGGCTGCTCGGAAGGCCGCCGCTCTCACTCCCGAAGGAAACGATGCTCGGCGCACTTTCGGCTTATATCTCCGATGAAAGCGTTGAGAATTTTCAGCCGATGGGCGCAAATATGGGAATCCTCCCCGAGATCGGAGAGCGCATAAAGGACAAGCAGCAGCGTTATCAGGTCATTGCAGACAGGGCGCTTGAAGCATTTGACAAGGCTATGGAGGAACAAAGATGAATGTTTCCTTTGATTTTCCTTCCGATAAGGGAAAAGAACCGCTTGTAAGCTTCACCGTGAGCTGCAGAGAAAAGGACTTGAAGCAGCTTGAACAGGCAATGCTTTTCAAAAGCGGCGGCGCATACATTTTCACGCTGATAGGCGCTGTACTGCTGGTACTTATACTTTTGCAGATAGTTCTGACGGCGATTGCGGCAGGTCAGCCGATGCTTGCGGTATCGTATGTGATATTTGCGCTTCTGGCTGCGCTTGAACTGTATCTGAATGCACAAAAGGTCAGCAGGGCTGTCCGCAGGGCGCCAAACGGATGCGGAAGCTTTACCTACTCCTTTTATCGTCATCACTTCACATTCAAGAGCGATTACGAGGGTATTTCCGAAAGCTATGAACGCATTGCGAGGGGCGTTGAGGACACGCTTGAATTCATACTTTTCCGTGATGACGGAAAGACCTATCTTATTCCGAAAAAGGAGCTTTCCGATGAGGAAAAAAAGCTCATGCGCGCGGTGATGGAGAACAAGCTTGGCGGTAAATTCACCGTAAAGTCGATATAAGGGAGGCAGCTAATGAAAAACACTGAAGAGTTTTCAAGCAAAGTTGAAATTAAGTTTGAAAATGCTGCTCCTGCGGTTTACAGCATCCCGATAAGCTATGGTCTTGAAGAGATCTTCTGTGAAAAAAGGTCGGCGGCAAGGTTTGAAGCTGCCGTGACTGCGATCGCATTTGTTATAGCCGTTCTTTCGGCTTTTGCAGCGTATTTTCTTATCACGATAATATCGGGATCGGCAGTTATATCGGGTATCATTTCGCTTTCGGGAATAAAACGCTCGGCGCAAAAGACGTTGTCCGCTGTCGGTGAGAAAAAGCGGCTCTATGAGTTTTACACGGACGGTTTTCTTATTCACGAGGAAAACGGCGCAGCTTATTTTCCTTATGAAAAGCTGGAAGGCTTCCGTGACACAAAAGGTCACTTCATCATCAGAACGGAAAACGGCACGGAGTATGTTATTCCGAAAAGCGAAAAGACGGACAAGAATTTCACACGCTTCTTAAACGAGAAGATAAAAAGGAGTAGAAAATGAAAATAATCGTTGACGCATTCGGCGGAGATCATTCACCCGATGAGGTTATAAAGGGCGCAGCTATGGCTGTTGAAAAGCTTGATGTTGACATCGTTCTTACGGGCGATGAGAACAAAATAAAAAGCTTTGCCTCGGCAAACGGCATCTCCCTCAACAGAATTTCGATAAAGCATACGGAATCGGTCATCGACATTCACGAAGAGCCGACTTCCATAATGAATGAACATTCCGACTGTTCAATGGCTGTCGGACTTAAAGCGCTCGCTGACGGAGAGGGTGACGCCTTCGTTTCCGCAGGAAGTACGGGTGCACTCGTTGTCGGTGCGACATTCATCACAAAGCGTTTAAAAGGCATAAAGAGAGCAGCTCTTGCCCCGATAATGCCGACCGATGACGGATACATCATGCTCATTGACGCCGGCGCAAACGTTGAGTGCCGTCCCGAAGCGCTCGTTCAGTTCGGTATCATGGGCAGCTGCTATATGGAGAGAGTTCTCGGCGTTAAGTCGCCGAAGGTCGGTCTTATCAATGTCGGCGCAGAGGACACAAAGGGCAGGGATATAGACAAGGAAGCTTATGCGCAGCTCAAAAAGGCTCCGATCAATTTTTACGGCAATCTTGAAGCCCGCGACATTCCGCTCGGCGTATGTCAGGTAGCCGTTTCGGACGGTTTTACGGGAAATGTTGCGCTAAAGCTTTACGAGGGCATGGGTTCCTACTTTGCGCACACACTGAAGGGTATGTTCCTCGGCAGTATTGGAGGAAAGATAGCATATCTGCTGCTCAAAAAGCAGGTTGCGGCGATCAGGAAAAAGCTTGACTATTCCGAGGTCGGCGGCGCAGTTCTCATGGGAATTTCCAAGCCTGTTATAAAGGCTCACGGCAGCTCGGACGCAAAGGCTTTCTACAACGCTATACGTCAGGCTAAAAACTGTGTTGAGGGCGATGTTATCGGCGAGATATCACGCTCGATAGAAAAACTCAAAGCCGAATCTGCAGAATAAACAATTATACATATTGATTTTCAAACTAAAGCCGTTTTCTCCGTTTTTTCGGGGAAAGATCGGACAGGAAAGGAACGCTCATAAAATGGATTTTTCAGAGTTTGAAAAAAAGATAGGATATACATTCAAAAATAAGGAGCTTCTTCACGAAGCACTTTCCCATTCAAGCTATGCCAATGAATTCAAGAACGCAAGGAACTCTAACGAGCGCCTTGAATTTCTCGGCGACAGCGTACTCTCGATAGTCGTTTCGGAGTATCTTTTCAAGCATTTCAAGCATCTTCCCGAGGGTGATCTGACGAAGATAAGGGCGTCGCTCGTATGCGAAACGGCACTCTTTGAATTCTCGAAAAAGATCGATCTCGGCAAGCATATCCTTCTCGGCAAGGGTGAGGAAAACAGCGGCGGCAGAGAACGTCCGTCCATCGTTTCCGACGCCTTTGAAGCCGTGATCGCAGCGGTATTTCTTGACGGCGGTCTTGACGAAGCAAGGAAGTACGTTCTCGGATTTATGCCCGAGGACATCGACAAATACAGGAAACGTTCAAACGGCGATTACAAGACTATCCTGCAGGAAGTCATCCAGCGCAACCGTGAGGAGAAGATAGAATACTTCCTTAAATCGCAGACAGGCCCCGACCACAACCGTGTGTTTGTCATTCAGGTGATGCTCAATTCCAACGTTATCGGAACGGGCGAGGGTCACAGCAAAAAGCAGGCTGAACAGATGGCTGCGAAGGAAGCGCTTGAGCTTATGGGCTACAAGGTATGACGCACAGCAACATTTCGATCTTTATTCCGCACAAAGGCTGTCCCAACTGCTGCTCGTTCTGCAATCAGCGGACGATAAGCAGCACACAAGAACCGCCCGATGCGGCAAACGTGACAAAGCTGCTTGGGGAAGCCTGCCCGAAGCTGAAAAATCCTTCCGAAACGGAGATTGCGTTCTTCGGCGGAAGCTTCACGGCGGTCGAAAGGGGATATATGATCTCCCTGCTTGAAGCTGCGCAGCCGTTCATAAAAGAATACGGTCTTATCGGCATAAGGATATCGACCCGTCCCGACAAGATCGACCGTGAGATACTTGATATTCTGAAAAAATATCACGTTACAGCGATCGAACTCGGTGCGCAGTCTATGCGTGATGATATTCTTGCGATAAACGAACGCGGTCACACTTCGGACGATGTTCGGAACGCTTCAAAGCTCATAAAAGAATACGGTTTTGAGCTTGGCTTGCAGATGATGACGGGACTTTACGGCACTTCGCCCGAGGACGATGTTTATACGGCAAAAGAGCTGATAAGGCTTTCACCCGAAACGGTCAGGATATACCCAACTGTGATACTTGGCGGAACAAAGCTTGCCGACTTATATCAGAGCGGGGTATATAAAACGATACCATTTGAAGATGAAGCGGAGCTTTGTGCCGAGCTTATGGAAATGTTTGAACAGAACGGCATTAAGATAATAAGGCTCGGACTTCACGCTTCGGAAAACGTTGAGGGGCAGGCTGTCGGGGGATATTATCATCCTGCGATGCGTGAGATATGTCTTGGCATACGCTTTCGCAAGGCTATTGAAAAGCAGTTCGGCGAAAATGGCAGCTATGCTGTTTATGTTCATCCGAAGGCGGTCAGCATGGCTGTCGGACAGAAAAAATGCAACATTGGATATTTTACAAAGCAAGGTTATGAAATCAAGATAATTGCGGATAAAAGCATTGAAAAGCTTTTTGATATCCGCATTGAAAAAATAAAATGAAACGGAGCATATAAATGTATCTGGAATCATTGGAGTTACAGGGCTTTAAGTCCTTTCCCGATAAAATAAAGCTTACCTTTGACAAGGGAATTACGGCAGTCGTCGGCCCTAACGGAAGCGGAAAATCCAACATCGGCGACGCTGTGCGCTGGGTACTCGGCGAGCAGTCCTCAAAGACGCTCCGAGGCGGAAAAATGGAGGACGTTATCTTCTCGGGCACACAGTTCCGCAAGCCTATGGGATTTGCTTCGGTAACGCTCAACATCATCAACAACAGAGGTATTTTACAGATACCGTCCGAGCAGATATCGGTGACGAGAAAGCTTTACCGCAGCGGTGAAAGTGAATATATGATAAACGGCGCACAGGTGCGATTGAAGGATATCTGCGAGCTTTTTATGGACACGGGTCTTGGTCGTGACGGTTACTCAATAATCGGTCAGGGACGAGTTGCCGAGATAGTTTCCGCAAAGTCGGGCGAGCGCCGCGAGATATTCGAGGAAGCCGCAGGAATATCGAAATTCCGCTATAAAAAGGCGGAAGCGGAACGAAAGCTTGCCGCTGCGCAGGACAATATCCTTCGCCTTCGCGATATCATCGGCGAGCTGGAAAGCAGAGTTGAACCGCTACGGATCCAGTCGGAAAAGGCGGAAAAATTCATCGAATATTCCGAAACGAAAAAGTCGCTTGAAATAACCGTCTGGGTGCGTCAGCTTGACGATCTTAAAAAGAATCTTGACGAAATTTCCGACAAGCTTCTTATCAGCACAAACGAATACAACAACGTTGAAGCGGATATCTCAAGGCTTGAAGACGAGCTTACGCAGCTTTCCGAAAGTATGCAGGAAAACACTCTGCGCACGGAAGAGCTTCGCAATCTCATACTTGAATCGGAACGTGCAAACACGCAGATACACTCCGACATAGCCGTATGCGAAAACGAGATCCGTCACGCAAACGACGATATCGAGGAAATAAAGAAGCAGCAGGAACTCTCCGAAAACACGGGTGAGGAAAACCGCAAGGCTATCGAAGAAAAGCTTGAAGCAGTGAAACGATCGGAGGGTGAGCTTGAACAGACACGCACCGATTATATCGCCGTCAGCGAGGAGCTTTCCAAAGCTTCGTCAGAAAAGGACAGCATTGACAGCAAGTCGGCGCAGGTACAGAACGAACTCAACAAATTATATATAAAGCAGTCCGAATACGGCGTTTCCATTTCAACGGGAAAGCAGTCCGCCGAGGATATGAAGGCGCAGCTCGATTCCGCTGACAGCAGGGAAGAAACGCTCCGTGCGGCACTCGAAGACTTGAAGCGTGAAAAGGACGAATGTACGGACGGACTTGCGCTCATCGAGGAAAAGACCGAGGAGCTCAACAACAGGATAGGCGGAATTTCAAAGCTTTACTCCGCAAGGAAGGAGAAGCTTGAAGCGGCGAAAAAGCAGCTTGAAGAGATAAATTTCTCTATCCGTGACAAGGATCAGCGCATCCGTATGCTTGCCGACCTTGAAAACAGCATGGAAGGCTTTGCTCATTCGGTAAAGCAGATACTTAAAGCTTCAAAGTCGGGACAGCTGAGCGGAGTTTACGGCTCCGCAGCACAGCTTATCAAGGTCGAATCGAAGTACAGCGTTGCAATTGAAACAGCTATGGGCGGTGCGCTCCAGAACATCGTTGTAGAGAATGAAGACATCGCAAAGCGTGGTATCCGTCTTTTGCAGGAAACGAAAGCCGGACGAGCAACGTTCCTGCCGCTCACATCTGTAAAGGGAAACCGTCTTAACGAAAGCGGTCTTGACAGCTGCGACGGATTTGTTGCGCTTGCGGTCGATCTTGTGAAGTTTGAACCGAAGTTTGAGGGAGTTTACAACTCTCTTCTCGGAAGAATTGTCATCGCAGAGGATATCGACCTCGGAACGCTTATAGCAAAGAAATACGGCTACAAATTCCGTATCGTTACGCTTGACGGACAGGTCATCAATGCAGGCGGTTCGTTCACGGGCGGCTCGGTTTCAAAGTCGAGCGGCGTACTTACCCGAAAGAACGATATCGAAAAGCTTACAAACGAGAAAAACGCTCTCCAGACAAAGCTTTCCGAGCTTCGCACATCGGCTGAAAAGCTTAAAAGCGAAACGGACAAGCTCGGTTTTGACATTGAGGGCGCAAAGGAAGAGCTGTCCGTTATTGCTGCGGACAAGATACGCTTTGAGTCCGAATTGAAGCGCATCGAAGTTATGACTGCGCAGAACGAAGAACAGCTTTCGGGTTCGGAGGACGCAAAAAATGCCCTCAAAAACAGGATCGCCGACACCGAAGCCGCTGTAAAGGCAGCCGAGGAAGCTATGAAGTCGGTCGAAAATGAGATCTCCGAAAAGGAAAAGGACGTTTCCGAAAACGATGAACAGCGCCGCCGGATGCAGGAAAAGCGTGAAGCGCTTTCCGAAAAGATGTCGGAACTGAAGCTGCGTGAAACCGAGATCGCAAAGGATATTGAAGCTATAAAGACGGAAATTTCACGCCTTGAAGCGCAGTCGCTCGAGATCGGCAGCAGCAGCGCAAGGCTTGTTATCGAGCTTGACGAAAAGAACAGATTTATTGCAGAAAAACAGGCGGAGATCGAAGCGCTCAACGCAAAGCTTGAAGGCGCAAAGGACGAAGCCGCAGGAATAAACGACCGTATTGCACAGCTTCGCTCCGAAAGTCACACTATGGAGCAGAAGTCGAACGAAAAACGCCGTCTTGTCCGTGAAATGAACGAGAACAAGGAAAAATTCAGCCGTGAAGTCACAAGGCTTGAAGAACGGAAAACGTCCGTTCAGGGCTCTTATGACAAAATAATCGCCGATATGGCAGAGCAGTACGAGCTGTATCTTTCCGAGGCAGTAAAGCTTGCAAAGCCGGTCGAAAATCTGCTTGTTATACAGCGCGATCTTGCCGAGATAAAGCAGAAAATACGCGCACTCGGCAATGTCAATGTTGCCGCTATCGAAGAATACAAGGAGGTTTCCGAGCGTTACGAATTCATGTCGGGTCAGCTCGAGGATGTTGAAAGCTCCAAGCGTGAGCTGGAAAGACTTATTGACGAGCTCACCGACACGATGCGCAGACAGTTCTCCGAAAGCTTCAACCGCATCAATGAAAACTTCAAGCAGATATTTGTTGAGCTTTTCGGCGGCGGCCGTGCAGAGCTTACACTCACCGATCCCGATGATGTTCTTGAATCGGGCATTGAGATAAAGGTCGCACCTCCGGGAAAGGTCATCAACAATCTTTCGCTGCTTTCGGGCGGCGAGCAGGCTTTTGTTGCGATCTGCATCTACTTCTCGATACTTAAAATAAAGCCTGCTCCGTTCTGCATCCTTGACGAGATCGAAGCTGCGCTTGACGATATAAACGTTACAAAATATGCGCAGTATCTCCGCAAATTTACCGATACAACACAGTTCATCCTCGTAACGCACAGACGAGGTTCAATGGACGAAGCAGACGTAATGTACGGCGTAACTATGCAGGAAAAGGGTATCTCAAAGATACTCCGTCTTGAACAGCCGCCGCAGAATTTGGAAACCGCAGAATAACGGCAGAACAGGGGGATATGAATGCTTGATCTTAATACAGCGCAGGAAATTTTTGACGGAATGCTTATGGCAGGGGAAAGCCGCACGGGTATTATCTATGGTGTTTTCAAGCCGAAAGGTTTTTTTGCGGGAACGGTCGGAAATCAGATCGACCCCGGATATATGACTGTTACGAATATGGACAGACTGCTGACGGTACGCACGGGTTCGCTCGGCTATTTTACGGGAAACAACCGTACAGGGGTTTACGATCTGTCCGATGTAAAGAAGTTAAAAATACATAAGACTATTTTCGGGCAGTATGCTTTTGAATTTGTTTTTTTCATTAACGGAAAGAATGAAAAGGAACGCTTTCAGGCTGCGAAAAGGGTCGCAGGTTCGGGACACCCCGATCAGGAGAATAATCTTGAAGAGATCCTTTCAGTTCTGTCACGATATGAAACGACATAATTTCATAAACCAACCAGTTAAAGTGAGGTCATGCAAATGAATATTTTCAGTAAGATCGCCGAGGGCGTAAAGAAGACCAAAGACTCAATGATGAGCAAGTTCGGCGCACTTTTCGGCGCTCATTCACAGCTTGACGATGATTTTTTTGATGAGCTTGAAGAGGTGCTCATAACCTGCGATATCGGCGTTGAAACTTCGCTTTCCATCGTTGAAAAGCTTCGTGCTTCGGTCAAGGAAAAGAAGCTTACGACTCCCGATGAAACCAAGGCGGAGCTTAAAAATATAATCGAGGAAATGCTCGGCGAGGATAAGAAGATAGACACTTCAACGACACCGTCGGTCATACTTGTTATCGGAGTAAACGGCGCAGGCAAGACCACAACTATAGGAAAGCTTGCGGCTAAATATAAGAATGACGGAAAAAAAGTTCTCGTTGCCGCTGCGGATACGTTCCGTGCCGCTGCGATCGAACAGCTCCAGATATGGACGGAACGTGCAGGAGTGGATATTGTCAAGCACGCCGAGGGTTCCGACCCTGCTGCGGTAGTTTTTGACGCTGTAACTGCGGCAAAGGCAAGAGGTACCGATGTTCTTATCTGCGACACCGCAGGAAGACTTCACAACAAGAAAAATCTTATGGACGAGCTGAAAAAGATCAGCCGTATCATTCATGAACAGGGCGAAGGCTGTTCGCTCGAAACGCTGCTTGTCCTTGACGCTACAACGGGACAGAATGCCGTTAATCAGGCGAAGCTTTTCAGCGAAGTTGCAGACATTACGGGCATCGTTCTGACAAAGCTTGACGGAACGGCAAAGGGCGGTATAATAATCTCTATCCACAACGAGCTTGGGATCCCCGTAAAGCTTGTCGGAGTGGGCGAAAAGATAGACGATCTTCAGGAATTCAATGCGCACGATTTTGCGGAAGCACTCTTTGACAATGAAACAGATTTTGATTATAACTATGAGCGTCTGACCGATGAAGAAACTGCGGAAGAACCTGTGCTTTCCGAAGAAGTTACGGCAGAGATCGGTATTGATGATGTTGCGGAAGAGCTTGAAGAATCCATTGAAGAAAGCTCCGCCGATAACGATGATACGGAAGAAGCTACCGAACCCGTAAATGAAGATGATGAGGAAGAGATCTTTGACGATGCGGAAGAAGCTCCCGAAAATGAAGCCGAAGAAGAAACGGCTGAACCCGAAGAAGCTCCCGAGCAGAAAAAAGACCCCAAGAATGGAAAATTCGGATTCCTTTTCAAGGAGATCACATTCGGCAAGAAGAAAAAAGACAATGACGGCGAGGATAAATAATTATGAAAATAATACTTGCATCAAACAACAAAAACAAGGTTCGTGAGTTCCGTGAGATACTTGAACCGCTCGGCTATGAAGTGCTCACACAGTCGGAGGCAGGCGCAGATATCGAAGCCGATGAAACCGGAACGACTTTCGAGGAAAACGCTTATATAAAGGCAAAGGCGGCTTACGATATAACTCATCTCCCCGTTATCGCCGATGACAGCGGCTTGGAGGTCGACGCACTCGGCGGCGAGCCGGGGATCTACTCCGCACGTTATGCCGAGGAGGGCAAGCGCTGCGCAAAGGTGCTTTCCAAAATGGAAGGCGTTCCCGATGAGAAGCGCACGGCGAGATTTGTCTGCGCTGTTTGCTACATTGACGAAAACGGCGAAAGCTTCACCGTAAAGGGCACCTGCGAGGGAAAGATCGGCTACGAAAAAAGAGGAACGAACGGCTTCGGCTACGACCCGATATTTATGTACGGCGACCGTTCCTTTGCGGAAATTTCTGCAGAGGAAAAGGACGAAGTAAGTCACCGTGCGGACGCTTTGCGCAAGTTTGAAAAGCGGATAAAGGGTGAATGAAATAACATATAAATGTTAGGAAAACGCTGATTAAAGTGCAGCGTTCGTTTCGCCGTTTTGAAAAACGGCAGAAACGTATTAATCAGCGTTTCCTTAGAATGAAAGGATAGGAATTATGCTTACAAGCAAACAAAGAGCGGCACTTAAAAGTATCGCAAGCACAGAAGATACGATCTTACAGGTCGGAAAAAACGGCATCGTTGACACGCTCGTCACACAGGTCAGCGACGCACTCAAAGCAAGAGAGATAGTTAAAATGAAGGTTCTCGAGGGCGCAATGCTTTCTCCTGCCGAGGCTGCTGCGGAGCTTGCGGAAAAGACAAAGTCCGAGGTCGTTCAGGTCATCGGAAACAAGCTCGTTCTTTTCAAGCGCAATCCGCAGAACCCGAAAATAAAGTTTTAATATGAGCAGAATTGCACTATTCGGCGGCAGCTTCAACCCCGTTCACAACGGACATTTCAATCTTGTTAAGGAAACTGCGGAGAAGAACGGCATCGACCGTGTTTTCGTCATCCCTACATTTATTTCGCCGTTCAAAAAGGACAGCGGCGGCTTTGTTGCGGACGGAAAGGACAGGCTCCAAATGTGCAGGCTTGCGTTTGAAAGTCTGCCTTATGTGACGGTGAGCGGCTGGGAATTATCGCAGTCCGAGGTGAGCTATTCCGTGAACACGGTCAGTCATTTTCACGAGGAATTCCCCGATGATGAGCTTTTTTTCATAATGGGGAGCGATATGCTGCTCTCGTTCGACAGGTGGCACCGCTGGAAGGATATCCTCGGGATGTGTACGATCATAGCGGCATCACGGGAGAACGGCGGAAGCGATATTGAAGAGCTTCGCAAAAAGGCAGGGCAGCTTTCCGAATACGGAAGGGTCATTGTTACGGAGATCTCGACTTTTGAGCTTTCTTCATCGGAAATTCGTGAAAAAATTTTAAAAAATTGCGATTTATCTTGCTATATGGATAAAAATGTAGTAGAATATATAAAGGAAAATCATGTATATCATAGATTAAAAAGCAAGGACTGATAAAATGTATTCCGATGCGGAGCTTACCGATATTTTAAGCATTAAACTTTCAAAAAAACGCTTTACACACAGCGTAAACGTTGCGGATATGGCGAAAAAGCTTGCCGAAGCGCACGGCTACAAGGATCCGAATGAAGCCTATACGGCAGGTCTTGTTCACGACTGCTGCAAGGAGCTTCCGACTTCCGAGCAGCTTGCGATGGTGAAAAAATCACGCAGGAATGTCTGCGAAGCGGAGCTGAAAACGCCTGCGCTTTATCATGCAGTTGCAGGGTCATATTACGCCGAAACGGTTTTTGATTTCAGAAATGAAGATTTTCTGAATGCTATCCGCTATCATACAACGGGCAGAGCGAAAATGAGCGAGCTTGAAGAGATTATTTACATGGCTGATCTTGTATCGGTCGAAAGAAGCTTCAAGGATGTTGAAAAGTTTCGCAAGCTTGCGTTTGCAGACATAAAAAAGGCGATACTTGAAACGGTGAAGCACTCGATAAACGAGGTCATGGAAAAGGGTTCGCTTATCCCGACGCAGACCCTTGAAGCTTATAATTACTATACGGATATTTGCAAAAAAACGGAGGAATAAAATGGCAGAGCTTACACAGCAGCAGATTCTTGAAATCGCCGTTAAGGCACTCGACAGCAAAAAGGCTGAAGATATAAAGGTAATAAAGATCGGGGATATCTCCATTCTTGCCGACTATTTCGTCATTGCAGACGGAACAAGCTCCACACAGACAAGGGCGCTTGCGGATGAAGTTGATTTCAAATTGAGCGAGCAGGGTATCCAGCCGCACAGTATTCAGGGCAACAACGGTTCAAACTGGATAATCCTCGACTACTCGGACATCATCGTTCACGTTTTTTCAAGAGATCAGAGAGATTTCTACAACCTTGAAAGACTCTGGAGCGACGGTGAGGAGATCGACATTTCCGCATGGTTAAAGTAATTTTAGCAGTTTAAGGAAATTATTTTGAAAAGGATTGATATAAATGGCAGAGCGCTATGACTATGCCGCTATTGAAAAAAAGTGGCAGAAATACTGGGAGGAAAATCAGACCTTCAAGACGGATGTCTGGGATTTCTCCAAGCCGAAATACTATGTTCTTGATATGTTCCCCTATCCTTCGGGCGTTGGTCTTCACGCAGGACATCCCGAGGGCTACACAGCTACCGATATCGTTTCCCGTATGAAGAGGATGCAGGGCTACAATGTCCTTCACCCGATGGGATATGACTCCTTCGGTCTTCCTGCAGAGCAGTATGCCGTAACAACGGGCAACCACCCGAACGGCTTCACGCAGGAAAACATCAAGACATTCTCCAAGCAGCTCAAGGAGCTTGGCTTTGACTATGACTGGTCGAAGATGATCGCAACCTCCGATCCCGAGTTCTACAAGTGGACGCAGTGGATCTTCAAGCAGCTCTATCTTGACGGCTATGCAAAGTATGTTGATATGCCCGTAAACTGGTGCGAAGAGCTTGGAACGGTTCTTTCCAACGACGAAGTCATCGACGGAAAGTCCGAGCGCGGCGGTTATCCTGTTGTAAGAAAGAATATGAAGCAGTGGGTCATCGACCAGCCTGCTTTTGCAGAAAAGCTTCTCGAGGGTCTTGATGAGATCGACTGGCCGGAATCCACAAAGGCTATGCAGCGCAACTGGATAGGAAAATCCACCGGTGTTGAGGTCAAGTTCGACATTGTCGGCGGCGGTGATTTCAGCATCTACACGACCTGTATCGAAACTATCTACGGTATCACATTTATGGTGCTTGCTCCCGACGGTGATATCGTAAAATCGCTTATGCCCCGTATCACTAACAAGGAAGAGGTTCAGGCGTATATTGACGAAACTCTCAAAAAGAACGATATGGACCGCACGGAGTTCAACAAGACAAAGTCCGGCTGCGAGCTAAAGGGCGTTACCTGCATCAACCCCGTAAACGGCAAGGAAGTCAGAATGTTTATCGGCGACTTCGTTCTTGCAAGCTACGGCACGGGTGCGGTCATGGCTGTTCCTTCTCACGATCAGCGTGATTTTGAATATGCGGTCGCACACAATATTGATATGATCCAGGTAATTGACGGCGATGAAAAGCTCGGTCACGCTGACGTTTCCGAAAAGGCTTTTGAAAAGGGTGATTATCTCGGCAAGGGCTACAAGCTGATAAATTCCGAAGAATTCACGGGACTTACCGTTGAAGAAGCAAAGGAAGCAATTACCTGCAAGCTTGAAAAGATGGGCGTTGCAAAGCGTACAACAAACTACCATTTCAGAGAATGGATATTCGCACGTCAGCGTTACTGGGGCGAGCCTGTTCCCGTTGTTCACACAGAGGACGGCAAGATACACGTTCTTGCAGACGAGGAGCTTCCGCTTATTCTTCCCGAGCTTGAAGATTACAAGGGCAAGAACGGCAAGGCGCCTCTTGAAAATGCGGTTGAATGGAAGCAGTATGACAAGGACGGCGTAAAGGGTACAAGAGAAACCTCTACAATGCCCGGCTCCGCAGGTTCAAGCTGGTACTATTTCAGATTTATTGATCCGAATAACGACAAGATGTTTGCAGATCCCGAGCTTTTGAAGCACTGGATGCCTGTTGACCTTTACATCGGCGGTCCCGAACACACAGTTGGTCACCTTATGTACTCCCGTATCTGGAACAGATACCTTTACGACAAGGGTCTTGCACCGACAAAGGAGCCGTTCAAGAAGCTTGTACATCAGGGTATGATCCTCGGCGAAAACGGTATCAAGATGGGCAAGAGATACCCCGAATACGTTGTAAATCCGAGCGATATCGTAAGAGATTACGGTGCTGATACCCTCCGTCTTTACGAAATGTTTATGGGACCTCTCGAGGTTTCAAAGCCGTGGAGCGCAGCAGGCGTTGAGGGTGCAAAGAAGTTCATCACAAGAGTTTGGAACTTCTTCACAGAGCCCGCAAATCTTACGGATGACAATGATGGTGCTCTTACAAGGGTTTATCACCAGACCGTCAAGAAGGTTACGGATGACTTTGAAGCGCTTGCGTTCAACACCGCTATCAGCCAGCTTATGATATTCATGAACGCTGCTTATAAGGCAGGAAAGTGCCCGAAGGAGTACGCAGAAGGCGTTGTAAAGCTTCTCTCTCCCGTAACTCCGCACGTTTGTGAGGAGATCTGGAGCATTTTCGGTCATGACAATACCATTGCATTTGAAGCATGGCCTGTTTATGACGAAAAGGAGCTTGTAGTCGATGAGATCGAGATCGCTGTTCAGATAAACGGTAAGCTCAAGGGCAAGATCATGGTCGGCGTTGACGAGGAGCAGGATTCCGCACTTGCAAAGGCAAAGGCTCAGCCCGATGTTAAGGCTTTCCTTGAAGGCAAGAACATCGTCAAGGAGATCTATGTCAAGGGCAGGATCGTTAACATCGTTGCGAAGTAAGCATTTTAAACTCATTGTTTACAAAAAATCTCATCAAATTTGTGCAGGATTTTTCGGATAACTCTTGACAAATCGGGATTTGTATTGTATAATGAAGTAGTTGTATCTTATATCATCCTCTGCCTGAGCGGCAAAGGGAGGGAATAAAATTGGCAGAAATTCGTGTTGGTAAGAACGAATCCTTGGAAACTGCTCTTAAGCGTTTTAAGAGAAGCTGTGCTAAGGACGGCGTTATCGCTGAAGTTCGTAAAAGAGAACACTATGAGAAGCCTTCGGTAAAGCGTAAGAAGAAGTCCGAAGCTGCTCGTAAGCGTAAATATTAATTTTAATATTGATATCGCTTTAGTCAGGAACGGCGGCAGGTTTATTACTGTCGCCGTTCTTATTTTATAGGAGAACATCATGAAAAGCTTTTTAAGACTGTTGCCGTTGATAATATTTCCTTATGCGTACATTATTTGTATTGTGTTGATGTCTGCTGTTCCGAATTTTATCGAATCCGGGATAGGAGAGTATTTCCCGATAATTGTCATTGTGTATATGGCTCTTACGCTTGTCAGCACGATATTCGGTTCAATATATGCCGCAAAAAGCAAAATATCGCCCTGTAAAGCAGCAACGCTCAATCTCGTTGTGAAAGCCGTCCAGATACCGGCATATCTGTTCCATTTTCTTTTGGGACTTGCAGGAACGGTTATGAGCGTGTGGGGCATAGGAATAGTGGCGTTTGCTGTTTTGATCGACCTTTTTACGATCGCTTTAACGGGAATACACGCAATAGGCTGTGCCGTGAAGTGCTGCAAGGGCGGCGCGATCGGAAAAGGGGTGGCTGTTCTTGCGTCAATAGGCTCGTTCATCTATTGCATCGACATTATAGTTGCGATCGTTTTAAGAGTTGTCAGCAGCAAGTATAAAGATGAGTACATAAAACCTAATACTAATAACCATTTAACCTATGGATAAAATACGGTGGCTATAATACGCCCACTCTGCGTCAAACTCCCTTGACAGGCGACAGCCTGCCTGTGGTTGTTTTCCTTGATTGGTCGTATTCTATCCATCGTCTTTATCCATAGAACAAATGGTTATTAGTATAAGAACGGAGGCAGAGATGCTGTTCAGACCGACCAAAGCATATAAAAGCATATTGAGCATAACTCCGCAGACACTCACGGAAATGGGAGTAAAAGCGGTAATTCTCGATGTCGATAATACCCTTACAACGCATAATAATCCCACACCGATAGACGGGATAGACGAGTGGCTGAACGCTGTAAAAAGCAGCGGAATAAAGCTCATCATCGTTTCAAACAATCATCCGCCGAGAGTAGCGCCGTTTGCGGAAAGACTGGGACTTGATTATGTCCCCGAAGGAGCAAAGCCGCTGCCGAAGGGGATGAGGGAAGCCATGAAGCGAATGGGCGTGAAAAGGAAGGAAACCTGTGCGATAGGCGACCAGATCTTCACCGATATACTTGGTGCGAATCTGTCGGGGATAAAGTCGATATTCGTCCAACCGATAGAATTTGAAACAAGCTTCTGGTTCAAGGTTAAAAGAACGATAGAAACACCGTTCAGACCGAAAAAATTCATCAATTAACGCGTAATTTGTATAAAAAACAGCAAAATGTGTAGGGGGCGGATTCTATATCCACCTGTCAGATACGTTGTTTCAGCAGATATTTTGGACTGCTTTTCATACTTTGTCTGCAAAGAAATATACTCTCTTTGTTCGTATATTTCTTTGCAGAGGTTAGATGTTCCGCAGAGAAAAAATAAGCGCAATTCACATTATGGTTTTAACGGCTTGATTTCTCATATCCGTTTTGCCATTTTATTGTGAATTGCGCTTTTGATTTGATAGATTTTTGCTATTGTTGCAAATACTTCGCTAAAAGTTTAGATTGTTTCGCTTACTGCTAAAGGTCAAATTGACCTGCGACAAGGGACGCTGTCGCTTTGACCCCTGCAAGCCTTTGAAATTCTTGCAGTATTACCTAAACTTTTGCTTGGCTTCGCAACACCTAACAAGCTGTTGTGCTGTATTAATTCCGAATTAAACCGTAAGCTCTGCTTTTTCGCCCATAATGTCCTTGTTTGCTTCAAGGATAGGCTTGATAAGTCCGTTTACAAACTCCTCGGTCTGCTGTGCGCTTCTGCCTGTGAAGTTCTCCGGCTGAAGGATAGCTTCGATCTCCTCTCTCGATGTATTGAATTCGGGATCGGCAAGAATTCTTTCGATAAGGTCGTTATCCAGTCCGAATTCCTTTACCTGCTTGCCTGCTTCCATTGCGTAGGTACGGATCTTTTCGTGGAGAGCCTGTCTGTCGCCGCCCTTCTTTACAGCGTCCATCATAATATTTTCGGATGCCATAAACGGAAGCTCCTTCATAATTCTTGCACGGATAACCTTCGGATATACTACGATGCCCGATGTAACGTTGATAAGGATATTGAGGATAGCGTCGATCGCAAGGAAGCCTTCCGCAACGGAAATTCTCTTGTTTGCGGAGTCATCGAGCGTTCTCTCGAACCACTGTGTACCTGCGGTGAAGGCAGGGTTGAGCGAGTCAATCATAACATAACGTGCGAGAGCGGTGATCCTTTCGCAGCGCATAGGATTTCTCTTATAAGGCATTGCGGATGAGCCGATCTGGTTCTTCTCAAACGGTTCTTCCATTTCCTTGAAATTCTGGAGGATACGCATATCGTTTGCAAACTTCATTGCGGACTGTGCGATGCCGCTGAGGGTCGCAACGATCTGTGAATCTATCTTTCTTGAATAGGTCTGACCCGAAACGGGAACAACCTTGTCAAATCCCATTTCCTCGGCGATAAGCTCTTCAAGCTTCTTTACCTTATCGGTATCTCCCTCAAAAAGCTCCATAAACGAAGCCTGTGTGCCCGTTGTGCCCTTTGAGCCGAGAAGTGCAAGGTTCTCAATTCTGTAATCAATTTCGTTTAGATCCATAAGCAGCTCATTCATCCAGAGAGTTGCGCGCTTGCCGACAGTTGTGAGCTGTGCAGGCTGTAGATGAGTATAAGCAAGGGCAGGCATATCCTTATATTCCATTGCAAATTCGGAAAGCTGACCGAGAACGTTGATGAGCTTTCTCTTTACGACCTTGAGCGCGTCACGCATAATGATGATATCGGTATTGTCGCCGACATAGCAGGAGGTTGCGCCGAGGTGGATGATACCCTTTGCCTTCGGGCAGGCAAGTCCGTAGGTATAAACGTGAGCCATAACATCGTGGCGGACGAGCTTTTCTCTTTCTGCTGCTGTTGCGTAGTCGATATTGTCAACGTTTGCTTCAAGCTCGTCTACCTGCTCCTGTGTAACGGGAAGACCGAGCTTCATTTCAGCTCTTGCAAGAGCGACCCAGAGCTTTCTCCAGGTTGTGAATTTCTTGTCTGCGGAGAAGATATACTGCATTTCCTTGCTTGCATATCGGGTGCAGAACGGTGATTCATAGCTATCAAAAGACATTAAAAACAACTCCTAATCCTTAATTATACATAAAAATACATTTATAATTATACCACAGTAAAGCGCATTTTGCAATAGATTTGAGGAATTCGGGGGCAAAAAAGCTTGAATTTTCCGTGAACTTGTGATAAAATAACAGAAACCGACAGACGAAAGGAGACTATTATTATGTCAACAAGCAGGGAATACCTCAGCTTTATCCTTGAACAGCTTTCCAACCTTGAAAATATCACATTCAAGCAGATGATGGGCGAATATATCATCTATTGCAACGGCAGGATCGCAGCTTATCTCTGTGACGACCGAATGCTGATAAAGCCTGTGCCGAGCGCAGTCAGACTTATGCCCGAAGCACCTCTTGAACCGCCTTATGAGGGTGCAAAGGATATGCTTTTATGTGAAAACATCGACAACAGAGAATTCCTGCACACTCTTTTTGAAGCGATATATCCCGAGCTTCCCGAGCCGAATCAAAAGGATCCGCTTAAAATAAAAAAGCTTGCAAAAAAGGATATCCCGTCAGCCTTGAAGCTTGTTTTTGATGTTTTTATGGAATTTGAAGCTCCCGAATACTCGGAGGAAGGCGTTGAGGAGTTCCGAAACACGCTTGATGATGAAAGCTTTATTGGGAAGCTGAAATTTTACGGTGCGTTTATTAATGACGAGCTTTCGGGAGTGCTTGCAATGCGTGAGCCGCAGCATATCAGCCTTTTCTTCGTAAAAGCCGAGCATCAACAAAAAGGCATCGGCAGAAAGCTTTTTGAGCGGATGAAGAAGGACTATGTTTTGAAGAGCTTCACCGTTAATTCTTCGCCCTTTGCTGTAAAAATATATGAGCAGCTTGGCTTTTCTGCCGCCTCTTCGGAGCAGGTCATAAATGGGATACGCTTTACACCAATGATTTATAATGAGAATAAGGAGCAGAAATGAGCGCAATTGAAATAATAAACAAAAGACGAAGCTACCGTGGAAAATTTCTCCCCGATCCCGTTCCGAGAGAGGATCTTGTCACGATCATGGAAGCAGGGCTTGCCGCCCCGTCGGGCTGCAACAAGCAGACGACAAGCCTTATCGCCGTGGACGATCCCGAGGTGCTGAAAAAGCTGCACGAGGTCATTGACCCTCCTGTCGGCGAGAGTGCGCCTACGATGATATGCGTCCTCACAAGGCGTATCTTCGCATACAGGGACAAGTGCTACGCTGTGCAGGACTACTCTGCGGCGATTGAAAATATGCTGCTTGCAGCTGTTGAGCTCGGCTATCAGAGCTGCTGGATAGAGGGACATATCACGGACACGGACAATATCGGCGGCAAAATGGCAGCGATACTCGGCGTTCCCGATGAATACGAGCTTATCTGCTTTCTGCCGATAGGAAAAGCCGAATCGGAGCCGACCGCTCCCAAAAAGATACCATACGAAAAAAGAATGTCGTTCAACGGATTCAATGTGTAAAAATCAAAACCGCCTGCACTCTGACCAATGAGTACAGGCGGTAAAATTATTTGTACATATCATATTCAAGCACGATATCGATCGCTTTGAGCTGTGCGTCTGTAAGTATGCCGTCATTATCGGCTGCGGTGAAGCTGTTCACGAAGCTGATAACAAGCTGAATGTCCGCTGACTTCATATAGCCAACGAGCGACTCTGTTACATCGTCAAAGGCATAATCGGCGGTTAGGATATCATCGCTTACCGAGGTCTTATATCTTACAATGACCTTATCGGCAGTCACTTCCGCACCGACTATACTTGTTGTCACGATCTCGTCAGCCATCTTTGCGCCGCAGACCGTACATTTATAGCTGATAGTTCCGTTTTCGGTAAGTGTTGCCTGTTTTGTAACGGTTCCGCTGTCCTTGGTATGCGCTGCGATATCGGACTTTTCTCCGCAGGTACATTCGTGCCAATGGTTTGTTTCATCGCTCTTCCATTCGCTGTCGTATTTATGATCATGCTTACCAAGTATCTTGATATCGATATAAGGGAAAGCCTGATAATTGACAAGCTCGGTAAGCTTTAAAACATAGATATCGCCGTTTGCACTGCTGTTCCATGTGTTTATAATATCTTCATATCTGAAATAAGCGATCGTATAAGAATCGATATAGGAGTAATCATACGGGGAAATCGTTGTCCAGCCGCCCCAGCTGCTGTTCATAAGTGCGATCGCAGGAGGAATACTCGACTGATATTTTATTGCAAGCTCTTTTCCGCTTGTGAAATCGCCGAGATCGGACATATAGATATTTCCGTCACCGCCGACAGTAACAGCCGTTCCCGTGGAGTAACCTGCGTGGGAATAAAGAGGATAGGAGCGCTTGCTTCCCCAGACAATGCTGCTGTCATTTCTGACGGAAATAAGCTTATCGACAACACTTTCGCTTGCGCTGTACCAGGTATTGTTGCTTCTGTTCACATAGCCGTGAGCTTCACCGCCGTTGTTTGCTTCAACATTGTTATCCCAAAGAACACAGGGGATCCCCATTTCCTTTGCAAGCGTCATATAGTATTCCGCCCACTCAACTCTTGCGGAGAGATTTCCGTAGTTTGAAGCGCTGAATTCGCCTATTACAACGGGGATATCATCCTGCGTGAAAAACGAGCGGATATCCGCAAATATGCTGTCAAGAGAAGTCTTGTATGTCGAAGAAAATGTAGAATGATCGCCGCTATTATTCATTGTAAAATCATAGGGAGAATATGCGTGAACGGACGCAGCAACGTAAGGATCGTCAAAAAGGCTCTTGTCAAGGCTCGAAAAAACAGACGAAGCAGAGCTTGCGGCATATCCCGGCACCATAAGCAGTCTTGTTGTTCTGTATTCGGACTCAACAGAACGGACAGTGTTGATAAAATCTGCGTTGAGCTTGTTTATTACGTTGTAGCAATCGGCGCAGCCGTTCCATTCCTCGGCTGTACCTTCCGCACGGGGTTCGTTCATGCCCTCGAAAATAAGACGCTGACCATATTCTGCAAAATATTCGGCGATCTGCTTCCAGACCTGCTTGAGCTCTGCGGACATTGCATCGTAGCTGTTTGCAAGATCGGAACGGTTTACCCATTTTTCGTGGTGGATATTGAGGATAACATACATTCCGTTGTTATAAGCATAATCAACGACCTCTTTTACTCTTGCGAACCATGCAGGGTCGATGGTATATGCACCGTTATTGTATGTGATATGCTCATACCAGGTCACAGGTACTCTGATCGTATTGAAGCCCTTGTTTTTTACCGTTTTTATGAGGTCTTCGGTTACTCTGGGATTGCCCCAATGGGTTTCGTGCGACCATATATCGCTTCCTGCTCCGTTTGCGTCAAGAGAATTTCCGAGATTCCAGCCGATACCCATTTCTTCGACGATATTATCTGCCGAAAGTACGGTCTGTGCGTTCGCTCCGATCGCAAATGATGTGTCAAGACAGACAAACACTGTCATTACCAGTGCGGTAAAAAGTGCAAGCAGCTTTGAATTTCTCTGCATTGTTCTGCGCATATTTTTTCCTCCGTATTCCTGCAAAAAGCATAATTTTGTTAATTATACCATAGAATCTGTGCAATTTCAATATTAAATTTTAAAAACACGAAAAATTATTATAATGTTTCAATAAATTCTTTGATTGCCTTTTCCGTCCGCTTTATCTCGTCATAGAATTCCGCAGCCGATATTCTGTATGCGCCGTTGCCGAGGATTATCGTCTGTTCAAGGTTATCCGATGTGGCGACCCTTACACGATGCTCCTTGCTCAAATCGTGAGTTGCTTTTTCGATATAGGTATCTGCGGTTTCGGCTTCCTTCGTGTAAACAACCGTTATGTTGTTCACCCTTTCGACCTCACCGACCGAGCCTTTAACCTTGTACGCATCAAAAACAAGTATAACATTGCACTGACGGAAGCCCTGATAGTTGCAGAGCATATTTATCAGCAGGCTCCTTGCAAGGTCAAGGTTTTCCTCTGCGGCTTTTTTCAGCTCGTCCCAAGCAAAAATGATGTTGTATCCGTCAACGAGAAGATATTCGGGGCCTTTCGGCAGCGGAGAAGCTTTGAACTTTTTCGATGACGGCTCCTTTTCGGTGTGCATAGCCGTGCGCTTGTCACGCTTTATCGGACCGTAGGTGCGCTCGAATATCTCCATAAGCTCCTTGTCTTCGATAAGGCGGTCACGGTAGGAGCTTACCTGCTGTCTTGTTATCGGTTCAAAAAAGTCATCCTTACGCTCTTTCAGCGCACTTTCAAGGTGCATATAGCTGCAGACCTCGTCCCACTTGACGTTAAAGCCTGTACCGTGAGCGCAGAATACCGAATCTGCGGAGTTGTCAAGATCGCTTTCGGGGTCGTAGCCTGCGGCGGCGATCACACGTTCCTGATCGTGGCAGGGGAAATAGCCTTTTACCGAGCAGATCAATCTACCCTTTCCGTGGGTATAGCTGATAACGCTCGAATGGTAGTCCTGCATTTCCGAAACGGGAGCATTTCCGATTATGACCGAGGTTTCGCCGTCCGAAACGGGAGGTTCAAACTCTCCGCACATCTGCTGCAGATCGGTCAGCGCTCTGCCGACATTCTCGTTCGGAACTTCAAGGCGAAAATCATATCTCGGTTCAAGAACAACGCTTTTTGCTTTCATAAGGCCATTGCGGACAGCTCTCCAACACGCCTGTCGGAAATCGCCGCCCTCGGTATGATTTAAATGAGCTCGCCCCGAAGCAAGAGTTATCTTTATATCAGTTATCGGCGAACCCGTGAGGACGCCAATGTGTGTTTTCTCCTGCAGATTTGATAGGATAAGTCTTTGCCAGTTTTTATCGAGATCATCCTCACGGCAGCTTGACCGAAACTGCACTCCGCTGCCCCTTTCCCCCGGTTCAAGGATAAGATGCACCTCCGCATAATGTCGGAGAGGTTCATAATGTCCAACACCCTCGACCTTGTTTTCGATAGTTTCCTTATAGGTTATGCCGCCGCTGCTGAAATCAACATTCATCCCGAAGCGTTCGGCTATGATGCTTTTGAGAATTTCAAGCTGTATCTTGCCCATAAGAGCAATGTGTATCTCCTGCAGCTGTTCATTCCAGACAATGTGTAACTGTGGATCCTCTTCTTCAAGTATTTTAAGCCTGCTTAAAGCCGTGTGCGCATCAACATCGGGCGGCAGGTCAATTCTGTACGAAAGCACGGGTTCTATAACGGGAGAGAACGAGTTGTGTTCTGCACCAAGTCCCTGACCCGAAACAGTCTTGCTCAATCCCGTAACGGCGCAGACTGTTCCCGGCACCGCTTCGTCAACGGTCTGATACTTTACGCCCGAATAAATGCGTATATGGTTGACCTTTTCCGACCATTTCTTGTTATGATCGCTGACAACATCCTTGACTTTAAGGCTTCCGCCGGTAATTTTCATATAGGAAAGCCTGTTTCCCTGACCGTCGTCGGCAATTTTGAACACCTTTGCTCCGAATTCGCTTCCGAAGACGGGCTGCGAGGTATATCCGCACAAGACCCCGATAAAATCATCAATTCCGATATCCTTTAATGCCGAGCCGAAGCAGCACGGGAAAATCCTTCTTCCTGCGACAGCGGCAGTTATGTCCTCGTCCTTAATGCTGCCGTTTTCAAGGAACTGCTCCATAAGCATATTGTCGCACATTGAAACTGCTTCGTAAAACTCCTCGGAGGTTCTGTCTATAGAGAAATCCGCGAAGCCCGAACCGAAGCGTTTTGAAAGCTCTCCGATAAGCTCGGCATTTCCCTTTGCGGCGATATCCATTTTATTTATAAAAAGAAAGGTCGGGATATTGTACCTGCTCAAAAGCCGCCAAAGCGTTTCGGTATGGCTTTGCACACCGTCCGAACCGCTTATTACAAGCACGGCATAATCAAGCACCTGCAGGACACGCTCCGCTTCGACCGAAAAGTCGATATGTCCCGGAGTATCGAGCAGCGATATAATGCAGTCGTTGTGTTTAAGCACGGCTTGCTTTGAAAATATGGTTATCCCCCTGCTTCGTTCAAGGGAGTTATTGTCGAGAAAGGTATCTCCGCGGTCAACTCTGCCGAGCCTGCGTATTTCGCCCGTTTTGTAGAGAAGCATTTCGGAAAGCGTTGTTTTTCCTGCGTCAACGTGCGCAAGTATCCCTATTGTAAGACGTTTCATCAAATCATCCAATCAGTGTTATTAGACAGAACCGTGAACGATGCTGCATTTATATTCTACCATATTATTTGGTGTTTTTCAACCGTAGTATAAACAAAAAAAGACTTACACCCTTTTGATAAGATGTAAGCCTTTGTTTATCACTTGCTGTAATCGTACTCCAGAACCTTTTCAACCGCTTCAAGCTGTTCATCGGTGAGTATAACGCCGCTGCCCGTGATGCCGTTTACAATTTTGATGTAGTCGTCTATCGTTTTTGAACCTACCGTAAGCTTGTAGGAATAAACTGCCGAGCCGCTTGTGCTGTTTCCTGCCCAATAGATGCTTCCGTCGGAATATACAGGCATTACGCACGGGTTAAGTCTTGCTGTTTTCGAGAAGCACGCTGCATCCTGAACGACCTCTCCCTTTGAATTGATGACAATGTAATATACTCCGTCATATCCGCTTGAATTCAGACCGTAGCACTCAAAAAGAACCGCCGCAGTATCGCCGCCTGCATACACTATCTGCGGATTCTTGGCAGTAACAGACGAGCTTGAAGGGATAAGCCATTTAACACCGTAGTCGGTGACATTCTCATCGCCGTTCGGACCTCCAAGACCCGAACGTGTTCCCACTGTAACGTATGAAGAAGCGGAAGTCAGATCCTTGGTCGGGTCGAATATCTGAACAAAAAGTCCCTCTTTCTCTGTATTTGCATTTGAATTTAACGATTCTGCCGATGTTCCCGCAAACGCAACAAGGCTGTCGCTTATCTGTGCCAATCCGCCCATGTGTGCAAAGTTGTTGTTAAGCACATACATATTACCGCTGTCTTTCGCACCATCTTGTACCCAGAAATGGAAAATATCCTGCTCGCTGCTGCTTCCGCTGCCCTTAAAGGTGTTTATGGTGAATGCTCGGCTGTAACAATCTCCCTCGCTTGCGTATACAAAGCCGTTTCCAAAGGGGATAACACGCTGCGCAAAGGAGTGTGAGCTGTATATAGAACCTACGCTGACCTTGCTCATTGTATTGATATTAATTGTAAAAACGGAGTCGCTCTGATGCCCCCCATACATTTCACGGGCATAGTGAACGGAAAGAAGATCGCCGTTGACCGCAGCGGAACAGTTGCCCCCGTCAAATGGTATCTTTGTATAGAATCTCTCTGGATAATAATATGCAAGACTTGACGAACCGTTATCTCCGACTGTTCCGATAAGATTTCCGTTTTTATCATATTTTGAAATGAAGATGGTTTCGGTGGAAGTATCATCGCCCGAATTTGTTTCACCCGTAACAAGATAAAAATTTCCGTTACCGTCGCAGGTTACCGTTCCGAAAAGCGGATGAAGCTTCTTAAGCAGCACGGTTTCTTTTCGCTGTTCGTTGTTTTTATCCATTTTTACAACCGTAACATTTGCTGTGCCGTCATAAGCGAAGCAGAAGCAGCCTTCATCGTCGATAAACTGGGCAACATTTGAAGTTCCGTCCCAGTTTTTATATACTCCCGACGCTTTGATACTTAAAGTCACATCCGTTTTAGTTGAGCTTCGGGAATCTGCGCTTGCAAGCACAGAGCAGGACATTGCCATACAAAATGCAAGTCCGAGCGAGATCATCTTCTTTTTTATTGACATTTTTAATTCCCCCCGTAATTAGTTTTGCAGTGAAATAAACCTATATTATTATATCATATCGGTTCATGGATTTCAACATAAATTATCCTTTTTTTGTAAAGCATCACATAAAACGGATACGGACAAATCCCCCTTATTTTATATCATCGCTGTCGAGAACAATTGTGAACGGTCCGTCGTTGAGAAGCTCGACCTTCATATCCGCTCCGAATTCTCCCTGTTCAACAACGCTTATCTCCTCTTTGCACCTTGCGATTATATATTCATACAAAGCTTTCGCCATTTCGGGCGCTCCTGCGTTAATAAATGACGGTCTGTTCCCTTTTCTGCAGTCCGCATACAATGTAAACTGCGAGATAAGCAGAAGAGCTCCCCCGACATCCTTTAAGCCGAGATTCGTCTTGCCGTTCTCATCCTCAAATATACGCAGGTTTATCATCTTTTTTATCATTTTATCCGCAGTTTGGGAGTTATCTCCTTCACCCACTCCTATGAGAACCATAAAGCCCTTTCCTATCTGACCTCTGACCTCATTATTTATCGTTACCTTTGAATTTGTTACCCTTTGAATTACAAAACGCATTTTTCTTTCTCCTTTTCTGCCGATCTTTTTATCCATTATACCATATTTAAGAAATATTATCAACCGTTCTTTGCCACTCGGAAAGAAGATTGCCTTCCAACACAGTTTGTTTATAACAATCGGCTTATACTTAAAACCATTTAAAAACTGTACAAAAAATCAAGCAAAAATCTCTCGT
>JBJFFR010000147.1:0-8434 GCA_051891935.1 Oscillospiraceae bacterium | reverse complement strand
ATGTTCGGAACAAAATAATTACGCATTAAGCATTACGCATTACGCATTAAAAAGTCGCATTACGAATTATATAAAATTTTTCAAAAAGTACTTGACATTTACCTTAAAGTGTGTTATAACTGTATTATAACGAGTAGTACAGTTAGTACAAAGAGGTGATACAATGTTTGCAATTGACCTGCGTGAACGTACTCCGATATATGAGCAGCTGTATAAAAGAATAACCGAGCTTGTCATAAAGGGCGAGCTTAAACAGGACGATAAGCTGCCGAGCGTCCGTGAGCTTGCAAAGGAGCTTGGCGTGAACCCGAATACGGTAGCTAAAGCGTTCCAGATGCTTGAACGTGATAAGGTCATCTATTCCCTGCAGGGCAGAGGAAGCTTTATTGCAGCCGTTCAGACCGACAGCCTGAAGGAACGCGCACTTTCGGGCTTCGACCTGGCGGTGAACGAGGCGCTGAAGGCAGGACTTTCGGCGGATGAGCTTATAAACAGAATACAGAATATGAAAGGAATGTGAGTTATGATAGAATTAAAGGGCGTAAAAAAGCAGTTCGAGGACTTCACCGCACTTGACGGCGTTGATCTCACGGTCGGAAGCGGAGCGGCTTTCGGTCTTTTAGGCTCGAACGGCGCAGGAAAATCGACTGTCCTCCGTCTTTTGTCGGGAATATATGAAGCGGACGGCGGAACGGTCAAGATCGACGGTGAAAATGTCTTTGACAATGCCGAGGTAAAGCGCAGAGTGTTCTTTATCAACGATGAAACGGTGCAGTTCGGAGGTATGAGCCTTGCCGAGATGAAAAAATATTACAGCGGATTTTATCCGAACTTCTCCGCCGAGCTTTTCGACAAGCTCAACGATACGATAAAGCTTCCCGAGAAAAAGAAAATGGACAAATTCTCAAAGGGAATGAAGCGGCAGGCTGTCGTTATGACAGGTCTTGCCTGCAGAACGGATTATCTTTTCCTCGATGAAGCGTTTGACGGACTTGACCCGACGATGCGAAATATCGTAAAGCGAATGCTTGTTGACGCAATGCTTGACCGAAAGCTGACAGCGGTCATATCTTCGCACAATTTGAAGGAAATAAACGAGATATGCGACTCGGCTGCGCTTATGCACAAGGGCAAGGTGCTTTTCTGCCGTGACCTTGACAGCCTTAAAGGAAGCGTTCACAAGGTTCAGGCGGCGTTCGACAAGCCTTGCGCAAAAGAGGATTTCGAGGGGCTTGAAGTGCTGCATTTTGAGCAGAATCAGAGCCTTACATATATGATAGCAAAGGGCGATGAAGCAGCCGTTTCCGAAGCGGTGAAAAAGAAAGACCCGAAGCTTTTTGATATGATACCTCTTACGCTGGAGGAAATTTTTATATATGAAATGGAGGAAATGGGATATGACTTCAAAGGCATCGACATCGCAAATATCGGCTAAATACGATCCGTTTGTCCATAACGGCTTATGGAATATACGAAGCTGTATGAAAATAACCGTTATAGTTTTCATACTGCACCTTTTTGCTGCGCCTGCCGCACTTATAGAGTGCTTTTACAATATCACAAACCATATTGCATCAACTTCGAGCGAAAGTATGCTCGTTATCGCCGCAGGAGCAACGGGAATTGCAGGAGCGCTCGGAATACTTATCGCTTTTATGAATTTCGGCAGCCTTTATAACAAGAATAAAGCCGATATGTACCTCTCGGCACCGCTTTCTATGAAGCAGAGATTTTTCTCCGACTATCTTTCGGGACTCGTTTCATACATTGTCCCGTTTATCGCAGCGCAGATACCGAGCCTTATACTGTTCGCTGTCGGACATTTCGGCTTTGACGGAAGAACGTTCACTATTATTTCGCTCAATGCAAAGGCTGAAACTATTGAAACAAGCTATGTATGCTATTTTTTCGGCAAATATTTCCCTGCATACTGCCGAATAGCTGTCGGCGGAATACTTGCAATGATAATGCTTTATACGCTGACAGTTCTGATATTGACCTGCTGCGGAACGCTTTTTGACGGTATCGTTCATACTGTGCTCGTAAACGCATTTCTTTTCCTTTCGCCATACTATGTGTCTACTGCATTATATCAGAACGAATATAGATGTATGGTCGATTTCACCGAACAGTATATGCACATTTTATCCTGGACATCGCCTGCGGGCGCAGTAATAACCCTTGTATCGGGATTGAATGAAAATCTGTTCGCTTACATGAGCGTTCCATTATGGTCGTGGGCGGCAGGAGTTATCGTATTCACAGCAATAACCTTTTCAGCGGCATATTTCCTCTATACAAAACGCAGAGCCGAACAGATCTCAAAGCCGATAGTTTTCCGCTGGATATACGGTCTTATGATGACGCTTGCGCTTTGCTTCACGATCTCGGTCGCTTTGTCGGATCAGATCGCGAACGGCTTCAAGTTCGACAAGACTTTCTTCACTGTTCTTTTCTGCAGCCTGCTTGTGTATCTTATATGCGAGATCGTTTCAAACAGAGGGTTGAAGAAGCTGTGGAAAGGCGCAGTACGCTTTGCTGTTTCTTTTGCTGCAATAATAGGCTGCTTTGCAGCCGTATCCGCAACAAGATATTTCGGTGCGGAATATTATGTTCCGTCCGCAGATGAGGTGGAAAGGATATACCTCGGTTACGGCGGCATCTATCAGAGCGATGATAAAGTAAGCTTTACATATTACGGCGGCGACGGCTCGGACGGAAGAGTGGTCGTCATCGAGGACAGAAACAACATCGAAAACGTCATAGCAGCGCAGAACAGCGTCGTTTCAACCTTGAAAAACGCAGTCGAAAACGGCGGAGCATATTTCTGGGATGAGTGGCTTTACTTAAATGGCGAAGCATTCGACGGCAATGAATTTTCTGTCTGCTGCGAGCTTAAAAACGGAAAAAGAGTTACAAGAAGATATACCTTTGTGACGGCGAAAGCGATCTCATACCTTTCAAATATTGATGTTTCCGAGGAATACAAAAGACAGTCTGCCGAGAAGGTAAGAAACTACTTCAAACCCTACAATGAGCTTCTTGAAAGATTGCGCAAAGAAGCAGAATACCAAGGAACAGCCGATGATCCGAGAACAACGGAAGTTATGCTTTCCATAAAATCACCGTTAAGTCTTGCGTACTGCAACGATTCCAAAAAGATACCTATGAGCGAAAGCTTTTACAATGAACTTCGTGACGCACTTGCCGAGGATATTATGAACCGCACGGCTAATGACTATTTCAAGCCCTGTTCGGACAGAAAATACACAATATCTGTCGATGGAGCGTTCTACGACTTTAATATCAACACAAGCTATTCCGAAACAATGAAAGTTCTTGCGGCTCATAACTGCTTTGAAGGCTTGGGCGGAGAGGACGACGATATACTTGACGAAAGCATTACGATCCCGACTCGTGCAATAAGGATAAGCAATGGTACACTTAACTATCGTGATGATGCGTCTTGGCTTGCCTACTGCGAAAAGAATGGTCTGTCAAACAGCGAATATACTGCTCAACGCTTTGGAAATGACAGCCAGAGATCAGTCATTCATTATTCGGATGATCTTCGGACGCTTTTTGATGTTATGCAGTTCAGATATGTCACCGATGAGCTTGTATATTATATTTATATCAACAATCAGTGTTTTGTTGTTCCGCCCGAATACTCCAACATTGCCGAAAGAATCTACAACTCGGCGGAAAAGAACAGCGACTATCCCGAGGGAACAAACCTTTATTATGGTATAGGAGCAGTGAATGAAAGAATAAACGCTCACGCAGCTGCATAAAGCTTTGAAACCGACCGGACTTTCCTCGTGAATGTTCGGTCGGTTCGCTTTATTGTCGTATCACCGTAAATTTCATATTTCACATAAAAAAGATACTAAAAAATCTGCATTTTGTATAAAAATGACGAAAAGGGCATATAATGTTGATGCTGCAAAAATTTTTGAGAAAAATTTGGTCAAAATGCTTGACAAATCGCCATTTTGTGTATATAATATTTAATTGTTTGATGCCGTCATAACATAACTATGCCTTGACAAGCATCCGAACGATAATTTTTTGGGAAAGGAGATAGATTATGCCTACATTTAACCAGTTGGTTCGTAAGGGAAGAGAGGTTTCTGAAAAGAAGTCCACAGCTCCTGCTCTTCAGAAGGGTTACAACTCCAAGAAGAAGATCCAGATCGACCAGAGCGCACCTCAGAAGAGAGGCGTATGCACAGCTGTAAGAACTGCTACACCTAAAAAGCCTAACTCTGCTATGAGAAAGATCGCCAGAGTAAAGCTCACAAACGGTACAGAAGTAACAGCTTACATTCCGGGTATCGGTCATAACCTCCAGGAACACTCCGTTGTTCTTATCAGAGGCGGACGTGTAAAGGATCTCCCGGGTGTACGTTACCACATCATCAGAGGCACACTTGACGCACAGGGCGTAGCAAAGAGAAATCAGGCTCGTTCCAAGTACGGCGCAAAGAAGCCTAAGGCAGGCGCAGCTAAGTAATCAAAGCGCAAAATTCGAAAATCAAAAACCATTGGCATATCATTAGTAGAATAACTCAATGAAACCACATATTTGATGTGGAGTATTCATTTTAATATATATGGATACCTCGCATTGGACGTGCGTGTCATCGCAGAGATGTGGATTGAAACGAGTACCTATGATATCATTTCTATGAAGGAGGGAAGAACTGTGCCAAGAAGAGGTAAAATCGCAAAGCGTGAAGTTTTGTGTGATCCGGTTTACAATTCTGAGATCGTAACACGTCTTATCAACAACATTATGCTTGACGGTAAGAAGGGTGTTGCCCAGAAGATCGTTTACGGTGCATTCGACATCGTAGCAGAGAAGACAGGCAAGGACGCTCTCGAAGCTTTCAATGAAGCTCTCGAAAACATCATGCCTCTCCTCGAAGTAAAGGCTCGCCGTGTAGGTGGTGCAACATATCAGGTTCCTATGGAGGTGCGTCCCGAAAGACGTCAGACTCTCGGACTCAGATGGCTCACAACCTATTCCAGAGCAAGAAGCGAAAGAACCATGAAGGAAAGACTTGCAGCAGAGATCATGGACGCTCTTAACGGTACCGGCGGTGCTTGCAAGAAGCGCGAAGATACTCACAAGATGGCTGAAGCTAACAAGGCATTTGCACATTACCGTTGGTAAGACGGCTTGATGCGCAATTTATGGAGGTTTAATTTATGCCAAGAGATTGTTCACTTGTAGATACAAGAAATATTGGTATAATGGCTCACATTGACGCAGGTAAAACAACCACAACAGAGCGTATCCTTTTTTATACAGGTGTAAACCATAAGATCGGTGAAACTCACGATGGTGCTGCAACAATGGACTGGATGGCACAGGAGCAGGAGAGAGGTATCACAATTACTTCCGCTGCTACAACTGCACACTGGGCAGGTCATAGAATCAATATCATCGACACCCCCGGCCACGTTGACTTTACAGTTGAAGTTGAACGTTCACTTCGTGTACTCGACGGTTCTGTAACGGTTCTCTGTGCAAAGGGCGGCGTTGAGCCCCAGACAGAAACAGTTTGGAGACAGGCAAATAAGTATCAGGTACCGAGAATGGTATATGTAAATAAGATGGATATCATGGGTGCAAACTTCTACCACGTTGTAGATATGATGCACGACCGTCTTAAGTGTAACGCTGTTCCGATCCAGCTCCCTATCGGCGCTGAGGACGACTTCAAGGGACTTGTTGACCTTGTTGAAATGAAGGCTTACGTTTACTATGACGACCTCGGAAAGGATATCAGAGTTGAGGATATCCCTGCTGATATGGTTGATAAGGCTCAGGAATACCACGAGGCTTTGCTCGAAGCGGTTTCCGAGCAGGATGATGAGATCATGGAAAAATACCTCGGCGGTGAGGAAATTACCATTGATGAGATCAAAAAATGTATCCGTAAGGGTACTATCGCAAATACAATGGTTCCCGTTGTTTGCGGTACTTCTTACAGAAATAAGGGCGTTCAGAAGCTTCTCGACGCGATCGTTGACTATATGCCTTCTCCGCTCGATATTCCTCACATCAAGGGCATAAACCCTGATACAAATGAGGAAGAGGAAAGACCTTCCTCTGACGATGAGCCGTTTGCAGCTCTCGCATTCAAGATCGCTACCGACCCGTTCGTTGGTAAGCTCTGCTACTTCCGTGTTTACTCCGGTAAGGTTGACGCAGGCGCTACAGTCCTCAATGCTACAAAGGACAACAGCGAAAGAATGGGACGTATCCTCCAGATGCATTCTAACCACAGAAAGGACATCGACACTTGCTATGCAGGTGATATCGCTGCCTGCGTTGGTCTTAAGAATACAACAACAGGTGATACGCTCTGCGATCCTAAACACCCCGTAATCCTCGAATCCATGGAATTCCCCGAGCCTGTTATCCAGCTCGCTATCGAGCCGAAGACAAAGGCAGGTCAGGAAAAGATGGGTATCGGTCTTTCAAAGCTTGCTGAAGAAGACCCGACCTTCAAGACATGGACAGACGAAGAAACAGGACAGACTATCATCGCAGGTATGGGTGAGCTCCACCTCGATATCATCGTTGACCGTCTTCTCAGAGAATTCAAGGTTGAAGCTAACGTTGGTGCTCCGCAGGTTGCTTACAAGGAAACTGTCAAGACTCTTGCTGATGTAGATCACAAGTACGCTCGTCAGTCCGGTGGTAAGGGTCAGTACGGTCACGTTAAGATCAAGCTTGAACCTAACGAGTCCGGTAAGGGTTACGAGTTTATCAACGCAGTTGTCGGCGGTGCTATTCCGAAGGAATACATCCCTGCTGTTGATAAGGGTATCCAGGGCGCTATGAAGTCCGGTATCCTCGCAGGTTACCCCGTAGTTGACGTAAAGGTTACTCTTTACGATGGTTCTTACCATGAAGTCGACTCCTCTGAAATGGCATTCTCGATCGCCGGTTCTATGGCATTCAAGGAAGCTATGAAGAAGGCTAACCCCTGCATTCTCGAACCTATCATGAAGGTATCCGCTATCGTTCCCGAAGATTTCATGGGAACTGTAATCGGCGACCTCAACTCCAGAAGAGGACAGATCCTCGGTCAGGAGATCAACAACGGAACAGCTCAGGTTGACGCTCTCGTTCCGCTTTCTGAAATGTTCGGTTACTCCAACGACCTCCGTTCCAAGACACAGGGTCGTGGTCAGTACACTATGGAACCGCACAGCTATGTTGAAGTTCCGAAGAACGTTGCAGAGAAGATCATGACTGCAAGAGGCAAGGCTGAATAAGTTTTTTTGTAAAATTTATATAAAATGCTTGCATTTTCTGTTTAAATCTGTTATTATAGTAATATAAAATCCTATTATATAATCATTAAGGAGGAAATTCCAATGGCAAAGGCACATTTCGAACGTACCAAGCCCCACGTAAATATTGGTACTATCGGTCACGTTGACCACGGTAAGACAACTCTTACAGCTGCTATCACAAAGACACTCGCTCTCCAGGGTCTCGCAGAGAAGAAGGACTACGCAAACATCGACTCCGCTCCCGAAGAGAGAGAGAGAGGTATTACAATCAACACAGCTCACGTTGAGTATGAGACAAAGAACCGTCACTATGCTCACGTTGACTGCCCGGGCCACGCTGACTATGTTAAGAACATGATCACTGGTGCTGCTCAGATGGACGGCGCTATCCTCGTAGTTGCTGCTACTGACGGTCCTATGGCTCAGACTAAGGAGCATCTCCTTCTTGCTCGTCAGGTTGGCGTTCCTTACATCGTTGTATTCATGAACAAGTGCGACCAGGTTGACGATCCCGAGCTCCTCGAACTCGTTGAAATGGATATCCGTGAAACACTTGACAAGTATGAATTCCCCGGAGATGATACTCCTATCATCAAGGGTTCTGCTTACCAGGCTCTCCAGGCTCCTGATGACCTCAACGATCCTGCATACGCTCCTATCCTTGAACTTATGGACGCTGTTGACTCCTATATTCCTACACCTGACCGTAAGGCAGACCTTCCTTTCATCATGCCTGTTGAAGACGTATTTACAATCACAGGTCGTGGTACAGTTGCTACAGGTAGAGTTGAAAGAGGCCAGCTCAAGACTGGTGACGAAGTTGAGATCATCGGTCTTACAACTGAAAGAGCTAAGACAGTTGTAACAGGTATCGAAATGTTCAGAAAGATCCTTGACTACGCAGAGGCAGGCGATAACATCGGTGCTCTTCTCCGTGGTGTTCAGAGAAACGAAATTGAAAGAGGCCAGGTTCTTTGTAAGCCGGGTTCCATCAACCCCCACACAAAGTTCAAGGGTCAGGTTTACGTTCTTAAGAAGGAAGAAGGCGGCCGTCATACTCCGTTCTTCAACAACTACAGACCTCAGTTCTACTTCAGAACAACTGACGTTACAGGCG
>JBJFFR010000146.1:0-35433 GCA_051891935.1 Oscillospiraceae bacterium | reverse complement strand
TATACTAATTCCAAACCGTTCTATAGACAAAGCCGACAGATAGAATAATCCAAGTCAAGGATGGCGACCGCAGTAAGGCTTTATGCCTTTCAAGGGAGTCAGACGCAGAATTGGATTATTATAGCCAAGGATTTGTCTATAGGTTGGTTTGGAATTAGTATTAATTGGAGATTATTATTATTTTCTCAAATATTTCGCTGTGATCGTCGTACCATTCTCATACATTTCTTTCGGAGTGCCTGTAAATACGATCTCTCCGCCCTTTGTTCCTCCGTCGGGACCGACATCAATGATGTAGTCGGCAAGCTTCATAACATCGGTGTTGTGTTCGATGACGATGACTGTATTTCCACGGTCAACGAAGGTTTCCAGTATATCCACGACCTTTTCAATGTCCGCAGCGTGAAGTCCCGTTGTCGGCTCATCGAGTATATAGATATTTCCCTTTTTCTTGATGTTCTGCGCAAGCTTTACTCTTTGGCGTTCCCCGCCCGAGAAGGTCGATAACGGCTGTCCCAATGAGATGTAGGAAAGTCCGACTTCCATAAGAGCATTAAGCATCGACGAGATCTTCTTGTTATCTGCAAAGAAGGGCACAGCATCCTCAACGCTCATATTCAGAACGTCCACTATCGTTTTTCCTTTTATCGAGTATTTCAAAGCTTCATCGCTGTATCTCGTTCCGCCGCAATGCTCGCATACGGTCGTAACAGGCTCCATAAATACAAGCTCGGTCGTTATTGCGCCCCGTCCCTTGCAGTAGGGACAAGCGCCCTTACCGTTAAAGGTGAAAAGACCGCTGTCCGCATTGTTTTCGGCAGCAAAAACCTTTCTTATCTCATCGAAGAAACCTAAAAACGTGCATACCGTTGAACGCCCGGTTGCGGTGACTGCACTCTGGTCGATAAGAACGACCTGCTCCGCATACTGCTTTGCGAAAACGTCCCTGATAAGCGATGATTTACCGCTTCCCGCAACGCCCGTAACTACGGTCATTATCCCGAGAGGAATGTCAACATCTACGTTTTTGAGATTATGAAGGCTTGCTCCTCTTATCGGCAGGAAGCCTTTCGGCTTGCGCACATTTTCCTTTAGCTTTATCTCCGAGGATAAAGCATTTCCCGTCCTGGTTCCGCTCACGAGAAGAGCTTCATAGCTTCCCTGAAACAAAACCTGACCGCCGTTCTTTCCTGCCAGCGGACCTATGTCGATGACCTCGTCCGCAATGCTGATTATGTCCTTGTCATGCTCAACAACAAGCACGGTGTTTCCCTTGTCACGGAGATTTTTGAGCAGCCGTGACATTCTGTGAACATCCCTCGGGTGCATTCCTGTGCTCGGCTCGTCAAAAATGTATATCATTCCGCAAAGCGAGCTTCCCATATAACGCACAAGCTTCAATCGCTGCGCTTCTCCGCCCGAAAGAGTGGAGCTTTCTCTGTTCATGGAAAGATACGGCAGACCAATGTCTATCATTCGGTCAAGCGAAGCTTTTAACTGTTCAATTATCGTCGCGGCACGTTCGTCATTTATCTTGTCCAGTTCCTCACGGAGCTGTGAAAACTCCATTTCGCACATATCATTGATATTGTAACCGTTGATCTTACAGGAAAGAGTCGTCTGATTCAAGCGCTTGCCCTTGCAGTCGGGACATTCGCATTCATACAGAAATCTTGCTATTTTTTTAAGCGTATTGTCTGTCTGCTCCTCAACGCCTTTCATAAGCACAAGACGTCGGAACTGGTTGTAAACGCCTTCGAGCTTCTTATCAAGCCTTTCGCCGCCTTTAGTTCTGCTTCCGTATAGAAGAATATTCTGTTCTTCCTCCGAAAGCTCCTTCCACGGGACATCTGTCCTGAAATATTCGGGACGTCTGTAAACCTTCCAGTAGTAATTGCCGCAGCCGAATGCAGGAAGGTTGAAACAGCCTTCATCGTAGGTTTTATCCGCATCTATCATATTGTTCATATCAAAATCCATGATCTTTCCGATCCCTGCGCAGGTCGGACACATACCGTTAGGATTGTTGAACGAAAAATATGATGCAGGGCCGACCGACGGAGTTCCTATCCTTGAAAAAAGCAGGCGCAAAAGGGAGTACATATCGCTTATCGTTCCGACCGTTGAACGTGCATTTCCGCCAAGGCGTGACTGGTCGATTATGACCGACGGATTGAGATTATCTATCCACTCAACGGCAGGCTTTTCAAATTTCGGCAGACGTCCTCTTACCCATGCGCTGTACGTTTCGTTCATCTGGCGCTGGCTTTCCGCAGCAACGGTATCAAACACGATGCTCGATTTTCCCGAACCCGAAACGCCCGTAAAAACAACGATCTTATTCTTTGGAATATCAAGAGAAATGTTTTTCAGATTGTTCTGTTTAAGTCCTCGGATAATTATTGGTTCTGTCATGTCATTTCCTCCTTGGTTTTGTGTTGAATATAATTTATCACTTTTTTTAAAATAAGTCAAGAGAGCGGTTATCCTGCATGATTTTTGCACTCCGATCGCGATAAATGAATTATACCACCAAATAAAAGTCTGGTGGTATAATGGAGGGTTAATACTAATCTTTAATCGTTCTATAGACAAAGTCGACAGATTTATACTAATCCCCGATTATAAAGTGTACAAAAAATGGGGCAAAATCTTGTAGCTGTTGAAAACAGCTTTATATGGATTTTGCGCAGATTTTTTGTCTACACTTTAATGAGGGATTAGGAAAAAGCTGATTATTGCTGCGGCAAAGCGCAGCGTTCGTTTCGCCGTTTTGAAAAATGTACGAGTTTCCGTCTTTGAGTACATTTTGAAAAACGGCAGAAACGTATTATACTTAAAACCATTTAAAAACTGTACAAAAAATCAAGCAAAAATCTCTCGTATATGGATTTTGCGCAGATTTTTTGTCTACAGTTTAAATGGTTTTTAGTATTAATCAGCGTTTCCTTAGTATTATGCGTGCTATTATTGACACCCATATCACCGTTTTTTACGTCAATAATTCGCTATTTTACAGTAAAAATCAAAAACGGAAAAATCCCTGAAAACCGCATAGATACGCAGTTTACAGGGATTTTGTCTGGAGCTGGAAACGTGACTTGAACACGCGACCTGCGCATTACGAATGCGCTGCTCTACCGACTGAGCTATTCCAGCATTACTGTAATATTATACTATAAATCTCCGGCGCTGTCAAGACTTTTAGATCAAATTAATCGATTTTTTCTAAAAATGTAAACATTAATCAAACTTTCTTAATGTAGCCGCAGCCGCTATTTACACAAGGAGAAATTTACGGTATAATAAAAACCGGTTTTTTAAGGTTATAATTGAAAGGAATTTGTTTATGAAGATTTATGCGGCAAGACACGGTCAGACGGAATGGAATTTAAATGACAGAATATGCGGCAGGACGGACATTGAGCTCACCGAAACAGGCAGACAGCAGGCTCTTCAGCTTGCGGAAAAGGCATACGAAAAGGGCGATATAGACCTTATTGTCTGTTCGCCGATGAATCGTGCACGGGATACTGCAAAGGCTGTTGCTGATAAGATCGGCTGCGAAGTCACGATCGACGAGCGTCTTATTGAATGGGATTACGGCGATTATGAGGGAAAAGACCGCTCGACCGAAGGCTTTGCACAGAATAAAATCGAATTCGGCGTGAAGATGCACGGCGGCGGTGAGTCCGTTCTGCAGCTTGCTCACAGAGTTTACAGCGTTATTGATGATGTAATTGAGAAATATCCCGACAAAAACGTGCTTCTTGTATGTCACGGCGGAGTTTGCAGGATCATCGAAACATATTTCAACGATCTTTCTACCTATGATTACTCCAATTTCTTTATGGGCAACTGTGAATTGAGGGAATATTTTGTCAAAAAATGAGAAAAAAACAGGATTTTTCTTATTTTCCCCCTTGAAAAGAACGTTTTTTTATGTTAAAATTAAATATGATCATTTTTAGTGAAAAGAGGTACATAAATGCAGTCATTTATCGATACCGTTGCAAAAATCAACGGTGCAATCAATGGTGTTGTATGGGGAATACCGATGCTTATTCTTATTATAGGAACAGGTATTTATATGTCTGTAAGGACAGGATTCTTCCAGATCTCAAAATTCAAAACATGGGCGGATAACACTTTTCTTGCAATTTTTAAAAAGAAATCCGTCACAAAGACTTCCGAGAAAAAAGCTATCACACAGTTCCAGGCACTATCGACCGCTCTTGCCGCAACTATCGGCACGGGCAACATCGCAGGTGTTGCAACGGCTGTCTGCATAGGCGGCCCGGGCGCTGTATTCTGGATGTGGCTTTCCGCATTCTTCGGAATGATGACCAACTTCTCCGAAAATGTTCTCGGTATCTACTTCCGTAAAAAGAACGATCACGGCGAATGGTCGGGCGGCGCAATGTACTACCTTGAAGAGGGTCTGAAAGATAAAAAAGGACTTCGTCATATTGCAAAGCCGCTTTCAATACTCTTTGCGATTTTCTGTGTTCTCGCTTCGTTCGGTATCGGAAACATGGCGCAGGTAAACTCAATTTCCAGTGCGATGAAATCCAACTTTAACATTCCTGCTGTTGTTACGGGCATATTTCTTGCAGTTATCGCCGCACTCGTTGTTCTCGGCGGAATCAAGAGAATTGCAAGCGTTACCGAAAAGCTCGTTCCGTTCATGGCTGTATTCTACATACTCGGCTGCCTTATCATATTCGTTATGAATTTCCGCCATATCCCTTACGTTTTCTCTTCGATCTTCAAGAGCGCATTCAGCTTCTCCGCTGTTGCAGGCGGTATCGGCGGCGTGATCATAAAGCGTGCGGTCACAATGGGCTTCAAGAGAGGCGTTTTCTCCAACGAAGCAGGACTTGGTTCCTCCGTTATGGTTCACTCCGCATCGGATGTTAAAGAACCTGTTATCCAGGGTATGTGGGGCATCTTTGAAGTATTTTTTGATACTATCGTTGTGTGCACACTTACCGCTTTCGTTATCCTTTCCAGCCCTGCAAACGCGGTTTCCTTCGATGACGCTCTCAACAATATCTCAACGCAGGGACAGTATTTCACTATCCACAGCTCCGAGAACGGAGAGATCAACCTCATCGACTCAAACATCAATCCAAAATTCATCGTTGCATCCGATGACGCTGCAGAGGGCACATATACGGAATATCCTGCAAAGACCGCTTACGGTCAGGAGCTTTCCGTCAAGATCATGAACAAGGATAATGCAAGCAGCGAGGACGATTTCACCTTCGCAAACGTTATGGAGATCAAGGGTATACAGGCAAAGGACGAAAGCGGAAATCTCCTTACCGATGAAAGCGGCAACCCCGTCATTTCATCGGTAGAGATCAGCGAAGTCAATGGCGTTCCGCTCGTTACCTACGCATTCAGCCAGCGACTCGGTTCGCTCTCCGGTAAGATACTTGCTATCGCAATACTTCTTTTCGCATTCTCGACAACGCTCGGCTGGTCGTTCTACGGCACAAAAGCGCTCGAATATCTGCTCGGAACAAAGGCTACATACGTCTATAAGGTCATCTTCGTGCTGTTCATTATTGTAGGCTGCACAATGAAGCTCGGACTTGCATGGGATATCTCCGATACGCTCAACGGACTTATGGCAATACCGAACCTTATCGGTGTGCTTTCACTTTCGGGAATAGTTTTTGCGATCACAAAGAACTATGTACACCGCCGTGTAAAGAAGGACGATGTCAACGCAGTTCCTATGATCTCCGCATATTCCGATATCCAGGCAGAGCAGCAGGAAAAGCTTATAGCCGAATACGCTGCAGAGGACAGCAACGGCTAATACTCAATATAAACATAAAACGGTCAGCAGGAAAGATTCTGCTGACCGTTATTAATTAGATGTGCTCATTAATTATTCGTCATTATGCTCACATACACTTCGTTATCCGAAACATAGCTTGAATTGATATCGACAGTGTATTTTAAATATAAGTCGCCCCCGTCTTCGGTAAGATTATTGACGATGGACTGTGTGTAGATACCGATCGTCATATCCCCGTATGGGGTACCGTAATGACAGTGGTGCTTTTTATCCTTTTCGATAATAAGGTTGGTGCCCGATTCGCCGCTGCGGACGATCGAGGCGGTTTCGTTCCCGAATGCCGTGATCTCCGTTCTTGCGCCCTCAAAGCCCGTAGCTTCGGTTTCGTCATAAGCTATCCTGAAGCCGCCGCCTTTTACGGTCGAGAAAACTGCGCCTGTGATAAGCTCGGTTTCGTTCCGTTCCTTATCGACCTGCTGTACGCCTTTAAGCGTTATTGTAACGTCCTTTTTCATATTTGACCTCAATTTTTGAACCGATGTTTCTTGCAATAATTGAAATAATGCCTTATGCAAGTGAATTAAGTTCGTCTGTATCGACCTTTTCAACGCTTCCCTTTATCATTCCGCCGAGGAAGCTTTCGGCGTTTTCCCTGAACATTTCGGTGCTGTCCGAGGAATAAAATACCACTTCGCCGTCTGTTTCACGCTCCGCAAGCATATCGTGACGGGTAAGGTATGCACAGGCGAATTTTGCCGCCTCGCTGCCCGATGAGATAAGCTCAACGTTTTCGCCCATTTGATCCTTGATCACATCGTATAGAATAGGATAATGCGTGCAGCCGAGGATAAGCGTATCAACGCCCTCTTTTTTGAGTGGTTCAAGATACTGTTCTGCTACAAGCTGTGCGACCTTGTTATCTCTTCCGCAAAAGCCGTTCTCAACCAGCGGAACAAACAACGGACACGCTGCACCCACAACGGTGAGTGAAGGCTTTATCGTGCGGATAGCTTTTGCATAAGAACCCGATTTTATTGTTGCGGAAGTACCGATAACGCCGATCCTTCCGTTCCTCGTTTTTGCACAGGCAGCCTGGACCGTCGGCAGAAGAACGCCCGTGAACGGTATCCCGTCAGCGTCCTTTTTGTCGATGCCGACAACGGATGAAACGGTACCGCAGGCGGCGATTATCATTTTGACATCGTGCTTTTTCATAAAGGCGATGTCCTGCGCCGCATATTTCAATATTGTTTCACGGCTTCGTGTTCCGTACGGAAGGCGAGCCGTATCGCCGAAATATATGATGTTCTCGTTCGGCATAAGGCTGTGCAGCTCCTTAAAGCAGGTCAGACCGCCCATTCCCGAATCGAAAACTCCGATAGCTGAATTATTCATTAAAAGCAACTCTCTTTACAGATCAATTTATGTGCGGTTCAGCTATCCAAAGCCGATTCGATAAGTCTGTCAAGAAGCTCGGACTGGGAGATGCCCATATTCTCCATAAGCTTCGGATACATACTGATAGGTGTGAAGCCCGGAAGGGTATTTATCTCGTTGAGGATGACGGTTCCGTCCTTTTTGAGGAAGAAGTCAACACGCGAAAGTCCCGAACATCCAATAGTCTTAAATGCCTTGAGTGCTGTTTCGCGGATCTCGCTTTCGTATTCGCTGCTTATATCCGCAGGGATGTTTATTCCCGATGTGCCTAAAATGTATTTTGCGTCATAATCGTAAAAATCATTGCAGGAAATAATTTCGCCGACTCTTGAAGCAAAAGGCTTATCCGTGCCGAAAACCGCACATTCAAGCTCTCTGCCCTCGATGAATTCTTCAACGATGACCTTTTTATCGTGGGAAAATGCAAGCTTGACAGCTTCTTTGAGCTGCTCAAACGAGTTTGCCTTGTTTACGCCGACCGATGAACCGCTGTTGCAGGGCTTGACAAAGAGCGGAAAATCAAATTCGTTGATGATATCCTCGCACATCTCATCAAGTCTGCCGAGATCGGACTGACGGACAACAGCGTGTCTTGCCATTTTTATTCCTGCAGCTTCAAGGATAGTATGTGTGATCGCCTTATCCATGCAATCGGCAGAAGCACAGACCTTGCAGCCGACATAAGGGATGCCCGAAAGCTCAAGAAGTCCCTGTATGCAGCCGTCCTCGCCGTGCTGACCGTGAAGTGCAGGGAAAACGACATCAATTTTTGTTATTGAATATGTACCGTTCGTGATCTTGACAATGCCCTTATACATTGGGTCGGGAAGAATGACCGCAGGAACGCAGTCAGGGTTGGACTCCCAGTTGCCCGAGGTAATCATATTCACATCGCCGGGATAGAAAAGCCAGCGACCTTTTTTGGTAATGCCGATAGGGATGACCTCATACTTATCGGCTGGAATTGCATTTATAATGTTAGTCGCAGAGATCAGCGAAATATCGTGTTCGTTTGAAACTCCGCCGAAAAGTACGGCAACTTTGATTCTGGACATTTTTATCACTCCTACGGTTAAACTATATTACGTCAAAGCTCGGCAAAAGCCGCTTTTTGCACAAATATTATATCACATTTTTGACATAAAAGTCAAGCATTTTTAAGTATCATATTACGGTATTTCAATGAGTAAATAAACAATGAAATTTCTATGAAAATATGGTCGTAATCACCGTATTTTACTGTAGGGGACGGGTCGCCCGTCCCGTTTTTTATGGTATCGATAATATCGGGAAGGGAAACCCGTCCCCTACAATAGTTTGTTAATAATTTTGCGAGAAACAATTCGCTCGTTAAAACACCGTAAGTATCAGACCGAAATATAATCCGCTGCGGAATATCCGGTAACTCCGTTATAGCTGACAACATACCAGTTACCCGTCTGTCCGAGCACAGCCACCTCCGCACGGTTCGGAATAACGCCGATGACCCTTGCATTCGTGTTCGGCAGGCTTCGGATATTAAGGTTTGAGCCGTCCGTTGTCACCGTTCCCGTCCGTGAAGGCGTCGCTTCGACAAACGGGATACCGAAGTAGTCACAGAGCGCCTGAACAAGAGTCCTTGCAAGAGGCTCCGTGTTGGATTTTATCCACTCCGCATCCTCGGGATTGTCGTGATAACCAAGCTCGCAAAGCACCGCAACCGCACGGGTCTGTGTGACTTCTCCGAGGGAGGTCGTCGGGAGCGTGTTTACCTTTGAAGGGTTCGGATAGATATTTTTAAGGTTGTTGACGATGATGTCCGCAAGCTTTTCACTCTGCACGGAGTAGGGCGAATAGTAGATGTCTATGCCCGAAAGGATACCGGCAAACCTCCCTCCGCCTGCGTTCGAATGGAGCGCAAGATGAACGTCATAATATCGTGAATTTGAATCTGCGATAGCGCCCCTGACATCGCGGTTCGGGTCGTTCCGTCCGTAGGTTATCCCCGAAGAGCGCAGATACGGTTCCATTGCGTCGGCGATGAGGTTCATCTGCTGTTCCTCGTTTCCGCCGTTTACATACTGGTTCCACTGCTGCGTTGACGGGCTTAAAAATACACTCGGCATAAAAAAATCTCCTTACATAGCTTTTGTTCAAGTCTATGCAGGGAGATCGGCAATTATGAATACACAGAAAAAACCGCACCTGAAATCAGATGCGGTCATTATTACTTGAGAAGTTCAGCAGTAATGGTTTTCATCGACTCGTCAAATTCTTCCTTTGAGGAATTCTTGAAGATGAGAAGTGTTCCGTCATTTGCTGCACCGATAGTTTCGGGGATCTCGAAGTTTACGCCTGCGATATACTCGTCCCAATGCTCGAGCTTCCATGTATCACGGTCGCTTCCTCTGTCGATCATACGCTGGTGACATACCTCGGGGTCTGTTTCAACCCAGATAACCTTAAGAACCGCGCCCTTTTCGGCAAGGCGAGCCTTGAGGTCGTCGATATATTTTTGGTCACGGATCTCTCTTGTAAACGGAGCATTGATAAGGACGATATTTGCATAGTCGAGTGCTTCAAATGCAAGGTCGAGAACTGCATAATATTCATAGTCACGGATATACTTTTCAAAGAAATCGGAGCTTCTGTTATATTCCTCGTTCGCAACAACGAAGATCTGCTTTGAAAGCACAATGAGTGTATCCTTATCAAGGTAAACGACGTTTTTGAGATTCTTTGCAAGTTCTTTGGAGATAAAGGTTTTTCCGCAAGCCGGAGGTGATGTTACAAGAATAAGTTCTTTCAAACTTTTTCATCCTTTCATTATCCGATATAGACCGTCATTTCCCGGTCGCATTATTAGTTATTATAACACAGCCGTATGTTTTTTTCAACAGTTAACTCAAATATTTTACGTCAAATTCACAAATATGTGATGTTTCAACAAATTTGACGGTCATATCGCCGCAAAACAGTTGAATTTGTAATATGGTATAAAAAACCTGTTTTGTCTTTACATAAATATATAAATAATTTATAAAAGAATTTTGACTTTACATTCCAAAATCACCTTTCCCCAAAATATGGATTAAAATTAATAATTTATTCTTGACAAATAAATAAAGTGGGTTTATAATGAATCTATGAATAGTTTAAAAATGCGTTGACGAGGACGGGAACGGTCAGATTTTACGCAGAGAGGCGGCATTAGGGCAGTATCGGTGGATGTATTTATCGGTACCGTGCAGCACGCTTTGTTATTTTTCGCATACAAACCTGCGAAATGGCAAAGGGACATCCCTTTTGGTGAAAGCCGCTTGAAATTTCCGTATCCATATCACCTCCGAGCGGCAGAACTGAAGCTTTTTTGTTCAGGTTCTGACGGGTTCTCCCGTTACAGAGATTTGAGTGGCTGCGTTTTTTTGCGGCAACAAGAGTGGTACCGTGTCAGCTTATGCTTTCACCTCTTGACGAGGTGGGAGCTTTTTTTATTCATATTTTTTTACATTATTAAGGAGAGATTTGCTATGCTTACGCTTGACAATGTTTACAAGGCTTCACACAAGCTTAAAGAGGTAGTCCGCAGAACCGACCTTATCTATGCTCCAAAGATCAAACCGGGCTGCAACGTTTATCTAAAGACCGAAAACCTTCAGGTAACAGGCTCATTCAAGGTAAGAGGTGCTTACTACAAGATATCGCAGCTTTCCGACGAGGAAAAGGCAAAGGGCGTTATCGCCTGCAGCGCAGGAAACCACGCACAGGGCGTTGCTCTCGCAGCTGCAAAGAACGGCATCAAGTCGATAATCTGTCTGCCCGATTCCGCTCCTATCTCAAAGATCGAAGCTACACGCTCCTACGGCGCCGAGGTCTGTCTTGTTGAAGGCGTTTACGACGACGCTTATGCAAAGGCTATCAGCCTGCGTGACGAAATGGGATATACATTTATCCACCCGTTTGATGACGATTATGTTATCGCAGGTCAGGGCACGATCGCACTTGAACTGCTTGAACAGCTCAACGATATTGACGCAGTCGTTGTTCCTATCGGCGGCGGCGGACTTATCTCCGGCGTTGCTTTCACATTGAAGAGCCTTCGCCCCGAGATCAAGGTCTATGGCGTTCAGGCAACAGGCGCACCGAGTATGTTCCAGTCGCTTGAACACGGCAAGATCGAATGTCTTGACAACGTTGCAACGATCGCAGACGGCATCAAGGTAAAGGAGCCGGGCGAGAATACATTCAGCTATGTAAGCAAGTATGTTGACAAGGTCGTTACCGTTACCGATGACGAGATCGCAGCTGCTATCCTTGCACTCATTGAGCAGCAGAAGCTCATCTCCGAAGGTGCAGGCGCTGTTCCCGTTGCCGCAGTAATGTTCGACAAGATCCCCGATATCGCAGGCAAGAACGTTGTATGCCTTGTTTCGGGCGGCAACATCGACGTAACTATCCTTTCAAAGGTCATCAAGAGAGGTCTTCTCACATCGGGCAGAACAGCACAGTTCTGCATTGAGCTTATCGACAAGCCGGGTCAGCTCAAGGGCGTTTCCGACATCATCGCAGAAAAGGGCGGCAACGTTATCTCCATTCACCACGAACGTGCAAGCGAGGGTTCGGACATCAACGGCTGCTATTTGAGAATACTCCTTGAAACGAGAAATTTCGACCACATAAACGAGATCAAGACTGCGCTTGTTGACGCAGGCTTCAAGCTTACAAATAATTAATCTAATATTTTTAAATGGAGGAAAACAACAATGGAAAAAGTTTACACCAAAAACGCTCCCGACGCTATCGGCCCTTACTCACAGGCAGTAAAGGTCGGAAACCTTGTTTTCACATCGGGTCAGATCGCGATCAACCCTGCAACGGGAAACGTTGAAGCAGAGGGCATCGAAGCGCAGACCAAGCAGGTATGCGAGAACCTCAAGGCTGTACTTGCAGAAGCTGGCACAACGCTTGAAAAGGCAGTAAAGACAGTATGCTTCCTTGACGATATCAACGATTTCGCAGCATTCAATGCAGTTTACGGCGAATACTTCACCAACAAGCCTGCACGTTCCTGCGTAGAAGTTGCAAAGCTTCCGAAGGGCGTTAAGGTTGAAGTTGAGGTCATTGCGGAGCTTTAATTTATACTAAACACCATTTAAAATATGGAAAAAATCAAGCCGACAATCTCGAATATATAGGATTTCGGCGCAGATTTTTTCCCGTTTTTTATTGGTGTTTAGTATTAATGCGTAATTCGTAATGCACTGCGAAGCTGGGCATCGTAATTGCGTAATTATTTGGCTTTTGGAGAATATAAAATTGATAACGGGCGGGGCAACCCCGCCCCTACAATTTTCCGGTATATTTTTGAAAAAATGTAGGGGACGGGTTTCCCGTCCCGAGTGAACAAATAGTATTATACTAAACAGGCGTATATGGAATCCTCCCTACAGTATTCCATGAAAATATGTTAAATAAAAAAGGTACAGTCACGATTTTACTATCATTTCGTGACTGTACCTTTTAATTTATTTCTATCAATTATGCGAAGCTAATCACGCATTCTCATACTGGCTTTCGTGACGTGTGAAGAAGTCTGTTCTCGGTTCGAGGAACTTGAGCTTATGCTCTGTTTCGTTCGGGAGAAGTGCTTCAAATGTATCAAAGATGTTGTCCCAGCTCCATACGCTTTCATCTATCCGGAGGTAATCTCTCACTCCCTCTGTGCCGCTCGGTGCGATCGGGTGGAGAAGTATCATTGCTGTTTTTATGGTGTGGAAAACATCGATGAGCCACTGCTTGCGCTTTTCGTTGTCGTCGCTCTTATCGGTCTCGTTCTTATTCTTTGCCATATACTTGCTTGCTTTTCTGATATAAGAATCGAGGACGTATGTTACCTGGTGGAATTCAAACTTGTACATAAAGCGCTCGTATTCGAGAATTGCCTTTTCGCTCTCTGCAAGTATTTCATCCGAAACCTTTCCGATCGGCATATTTCCGTCAAAATACTTCTGCGTTTCATAGAAGCATGTTCTGATTATTCTGTTGAATACGTTGGAGAGGAGGAAGCCTTCCTTTGTTACGGGATCGCTGTCCTCGGGCTTTGCGGCAGGGTTGAGCGGCTTCGGCTGGAAGCTTACGGAACGCATACCAAGTCCGAGTGACAGGAAGTGCATACGAAGCTGTTCGGCTGTATAATAATTGAGCAGATCCTTTGCCATAGGAGGCTTGACAGAACCGCTGCTTGAAGCCTTTTTATCGAGGAAGAGGATATGGTGGTTTGCGACAAGCGTGGAGTTCTGAAGCTCGCCTTCGGGAGTTTCGGCTGTGATCTCTCCGCTCTGGAGTGCGCAGAACAATGCTGTCTGTGCAACGCCGTAGAAGTAGATATTGTCCTGACCGATGAACTGATAGATGCCTGCGTCCTTTGAGCACCAGTAATCACGCCATTTTGATGTATCTTCACCGATAGATTCGAGGTAAGCAACGGTGAACGAGATAGGTGCCCAGAGCGATTCAGGCCAAACCCAGATCGTGAGCGGATCTTCGCCCTCAAGTACGGGAGCAGGAACGCCCCATTCGATATTTCCCGTAAGTCTGAACGGAACGAGCGTCTTGCCCGTTCTGAAACGGACGCCCTTTTCGGTAAGTATCTCGCAAGCCTTATCACGATCGGTAAGCTCGTTGAACTTGATAGTGAACGAAGTCTTCTTCGGCTCTTCAATAAGCTCGTGTTCAGCCATCTGATCCTTTACGGAGAGATATGTGTCCATATAGTCGTTCATAACATAGATAACGGGCGGTTCAAGGAACTCTCCGATAGTTTTCTTTACGACCGAACGGACATTGTCCTTTTTATTGAGTATCTCCATATAATCTTTGAGGAGAGAATAGTATTCTGTCAGCTTGAAATACCAGTTTGTGACATCTCGGAATACAGGTCGAAGTCCTGTAAGTGTTGAGCGTGGGTCGATGAGGTTTACCGGCATATACTGGTGACCGAGGTCGCATTCGTCGGCATAACCCTTTTCCGACTGGCAGCCCTGAACGGGACATTTTCCGATTACCTGTCGACCGTTGAGGAAGGTGCCTACCTTTTCATCGTAGAACTGTGCAGTTGCGATCTTTTTAAGGCAGCCGTTCTCATAAAGCCTTCTGATAAGCTTATCGGAAACCATATTGTGTATCTCGGCTGTTCTGCCAAGACCCGAAGCACCGAAAAGATTCGTGCTTATCTCATAAGCTTCAAGCGTAGCCTTCTGATCGTCGTGGTTTGCCTGAACAAAATCACGGATAGTTCCCTTGTAGCCCTGCTCCTCGACAAGCTTGCGGTAGCTTTCGGCGATAGGTGAACCGTAGCAGTCGGTGCCGCTGACAAAGATAACGTTGTCCTTGCCTATTCTGTCACGGAGAAATCTTGCGTAAACATCGGCAAAAACGAACACGCCGCCGACATGACCGAAGTGGAGCTGCTTGTTGCCGTAGGGCATACCGCCTGTTATGACTGCTCTTTTCGGAAATTCGGGACGGTTATCTCTTGAAATTTTTTTCTTGTTATATTCGGGATTAGCGTTGTTTCCCATAACAAAACCTCCATAGAAAGAATAAACAAAGCACAGCGCACAAAAGCTGATGCACTGCGCTTTGTCGTCATTGACAATTATAAATGTTTAGCTTAAAACGAGGATAGCCATATCGCCGTTGTTAGCTTCGCCTGCGTTTTTGATAGCGAGAACCATCTTCCAGATAAGGTCATCGCCTGTCTGACGGAGCGCGTCATCGAAGGATGAAACAGCCTTGACGAAGTCCTCTTCGCCCTTGCCGTCCATATAGCAGGTGAGAAGTACCTTGTAAGCGTTATAAAGTGCGCAGAAGAACACATAGTTGTCCCAGATGTCGAGTTTGTCCGAGCAGGCATAAGGAATGGAATATGTCCATACATAGTTGATAAGGATGTTTTCCATCCAGTCAGAGTGATTTGCGAGGAAGTCATCTCTGTACTTTTCACGCATCTTCACATAGTTGTTAAGGTCAACAAGGTTAAGTGTTTCGGGACCCGAAACGCCGAGGTTCTTATAAACTTCAGCCATGACCTCCTTGAATGCGGGTGTAGTCTTTTTAACCGCCTTGAGCAGCGAGATGCCGTCTGTAAGGGAGAACGCAGGGGTAAATGCAAGTCCTTCAAAGAAACGGAGAGTCTTTTCATAATCCCTGTCCATTACAAAGCGTTCGATAAAGCCGGGGATAAGGTTGGGCTGGTTCTGGTCGATCATTCCCTGAACGGTCTTAACGCCGTAGTTGAGCAGGAGAAGACGGCTTTCAAGCGGAACCTCCTTGTTCTGGAGAATACCCATAAAAAGCGAGCGGAGCGGCCAGTAATACTGTGCGGTGGGGTTTGCCTTGATCGCAGCCTGTGAGCTTTCGATGAAAGGAGCTTCCTTTTCGCCTGTGAGCTGTACCATTTTGAAAGAAAGTGTGGATTCCTTCATCATTCTGCGTACAACATCGGGATTGCTTAAATAAAGCACATATTCAACTGCTGCAGGGGAAACGATGATGTCGGAAAAACTTTTGTATTTTTCCTCCGGGCCTGTTACATCAACAAGCTCTTTGAAATATGACGGTGTAAAAACGGGAAATGCCATTATAATTCTCCGATCCCGACGGGAAAACTTGGTTTCCGCCGCCGTATTTTTATTATCAACATATATTCTTAATTATACCATATCATTTCCGAAAAATCAAGAATATTTTCAAAAAAGCGCTGTATAAGCTTATCAATAATCTTCGCCGCAGCGGAAGACCTTCAGCTCGGTGTTTTCGACAGCCCATTTTATGAGCGGTTCAAAATCAAAGCTGTTCTGTGCAGCTTCAACATCGGCGAGGATAGGTCTTGTCTTGGGGTGCTTCGGGGTGAATACCGTGCAGCAGTCCTCGTAAGGCTCGATAGACGTTTCAAAAGTGTCTATCCTTCGTGCGATCTCGATGATCTCGGTCTTATCCATTCCGATAACGGGGCGGAAGACGGGCATTCTGCAGGCAGCGTCCGTGCAGACGATAGCTCCGATAGTCTGGCTTGCGACCTGACCGACGCTTTCACCCGTGATGAGCGCCTGTATCTGCTTTTCTTCGCATATACGCTGCGCAATTTCCATCATAAGTCGGCGCATAATTATCGTGAAAAGCTCTTCGGGGCAGTTGTCACGGAGCTTTTCCTGGATCTCCGTGAAGGGAACGCAGTAGAAAGCGATATCTCCGCACCATGGAGTGAGCTTCCGGCAAAGGCGTTCGACCTTGAGCCTTGCTCTGTCGGAGGTGTACGGAGGGGAAACGTAGTGAATAGCGGAAAGCCTGATGCCTCGCTTTGCCATCATATAAGCAGCAACGGGGCTGTCGATGCCGCCCGAAAGAAGAACCATAGCCTGACCCGAAGTGCCGACGGGGATACCGCCTGCGCCCTTTTTGTTGCCCGAATGGATATAGGCTTCGGTCTGGCGAACTTCAACGGTGATGATAACATCGGGGTTATTGACGTCAACTACAAGATGCGGAAAAGCGTCAAGTATCCTTCCGCCAAGCTCTGCGCAGATCTCGGGCGAACGCATCGGGAAGTGCTTGTCGGCTCTTTTTGCGTTGACCTTAAAGGAACGCGCTGTTTCAAGCACCTCACGGTTATATTCGATAGCCGAATCTGCGATAACCTCAAAATCCTTTTCGGCAACGAGCGCACGGCAGTATGCAGCGATGCCGAAAACCTTTGATACAGCGTCTTCTACCTCGTCAAAATCAACGTCCTCATCGAGCGGGCGGATAACAACGGTGGACTGTGAGCGTTCGTATTCAAATTTGCCGAGCCTTGAAAGCCTGCGGCGGATATTTTTGACCATCGCATCCTCAAAGCTTCGCTTGTTCAGACCCTTGATAGCGATCTCGCCCTCTTTTATAAGTATGATCTCACTCATTTTCTATTTGACCTCCGAAAAAACTGATCTTTTTACAGCATATCTTAATATAGTATATCATAAAACGCGCCTGTTTTCAATAGCAGAGTAGTTAAATCGCGCTTTTTATCATAAATTTAAAGAAAATATCAAAATTTGTTGAAAATAATCACTTTGAATGATATAATATTGTGGTATAGTATAAGGGAACCTCTAAAAACCTCCTTCACGGCAAATCCTCTATGAGTTTTGTCATCTGCTGCGATATCAAAGTAAACGCTGATTAGATTGAATAAATGAAGCGTTTACTTACCTTGAAATACATAAGAATAAGCTGATTTATCAGCGTTTCTTTAGTATTTACTGCGGTTTGATGCCTTGCAGCTGACAAAACTCATTACGAGGCTTTGCTCGTGTTCCAGTTTTTAGAGAACCCCATAAGTTATAGTTTTGCTGCGGATAGTAGGACAAAAAGGGGAAGGTTCAAATGAAAAAGAAAAGATTTTTCGGCATAGCTGCAACGGCGGTGCTGTGCATCCTGCTGAATATAGGGGGGCATATTTTTACGCTTATTTGTCCCGTTCCGTTCTGGCTCGATACGGTGGGGACGATGATCTCGGCGTGTTTATGCGGTCCGATAATCGGAGGTGCGGTCGGTTTTCTGTCGAATTTGATCTCAAGGCTATGCTTCGTCGGCGCTCCGATAATCTTTTCGCTTATAAATATTATGATAGGCGTAACGGTGGGAATTATTTATAGGAAAGGACTGTGCAGCTCGCTGTTCGGTGCGCTCTGCACGGGAATACTTATGGGAGTGGTAACGGTAGCCTGTGCAGTTCCCGTAAACATGATCCTTTTTGACGGAAGGACGAATAACATCTGGGGTGCGGCGCTTTTCGATATGCTTTCGCAGTATCGAATCGGAACGGTAGTTAAAGCTGTGCTTTCGCAGATGTTCATAGATATACCCGACAAGGTGCTGTCAATGGCTCTGGCTTATTTGGCAGTTAAGCTGTTACGGAAAAAGCTTTCCGATGAAAACGGAAATGAGGTCGAAGATGAAAAAGCTGATTAGATTTCTCAAACGCTTTGCGGCGGTGATGCTGACGATATTGACCTTTGCCGTTTTCGGAGAAGCTCCAATAAAGGCAGAGGCTTCGTCCGATCCTTTTTACGGTTTTGACGTAAAGCTCTACAACAGCGAAGCAGATCTTGGAACGAGCAGCGTCAATGCGATCGTACAGACCGATGACGGTTATATCTGGCTCGGAACGTATATGGGACTTTACCGCTATGACGGAACGAGGTTCTCGCTTTTCGGTGCGGAAAACGGGATCGTCAGCGTTCGTGCGCTCTATATTGACAGAAAAGGCAATATGTGGATAGGCACGAATGAAAGCTCCGTCTACTGCTATACTTCAGATCACGAATTTGTTTCATACGGCGGTGAAAAAGGTCTTTCGGAAAAGTCGATACGCTGCTTTGCCGAGGACAACAGAGGAAATATTTTCGTCGGAACGGCAGGAACTTCTTACTTGATCTCCGAAGAATATGGAGTTTCCATAGTAAAATTCGACAGCGACATCACATACATAACCTCCGCAGCAGCTTCGGAGGACGGAACGATAATGGCTGTTACGAACAGCGGTATTCTTGCAGCATATAAGGACGGCAAATGCTATCGTGCGAACGCCGCGCTTGACGGAAGCAGCTTCAACTGCATCAACTATTCGGAAAACGGCACTTTTCTCGCAGGAACGGAACGCTCACGGATATACAGCTGCGAACTCACAGACGGCAGGATAAGACAGGAGATGTATACGAATGTTTCACCCTGTACTGCGGTTACAAATATACGATCTGACGGGAATGGAGAATACTGGGTCTGCGCCGACAACGGAATTGCAAAGATAGACATATTCGGAAATGTCAGACAGATGACGCTCGACTATTTCAACAGCAACATTATTGACGCAATAACCGATTATCAGGGCAATAAATGGTTCGTTTCTACCCGTCAGGGTGTAATAAAGGCAACGGTCAATCCGTTCCGCAATTTAAGCAGCAGATACGGCTTCGGAGATCAGGTAGCAAATGCCGTCTGCGCAAGTGAAGACGGACTATACATCGGATATGACAGCGGTCTGCAGATCATAAGCCCGGACGGTCTGAACTGCAGCAATGCGCTGACGGAAGAGCTTGCCGGAAACAGGATACGAAATATTATGGAGGATTCCAAGGGATATATCTGGATCTCTACATACGGACCCGACGGACTTGTCAAATATGACCCCAAGGATAAAACAGCGAAGCTTTTCAACGAATATTCCGCAGGAACGAACGGTTCAAAATTCCGCTTTTCGATCGAGCTTTCGGACGGGTCGATATTTGCGGCAAGCTCAACGGGTGCGACATATATAAGCGATGATAAGGTAATGCACACGGTTTCCGCTGATTACGGACTTGACAATCCGCAGCTGCTCTGCGCCGTTGAAATGCCAAACGGAAGAGTACTTGCAGGAAGCGACGGTGACGGCATTTATGTCCTTGAAGGAGGAAGAATATATTATCACATCGGAAGTGAAAAGATATCGCCTGTAATACTCCGCATTGTTCCCTACAAGGACATATATTTAATCGTAACGGGAACGGGTCTTTATACTATGGACAGCAGCTTTAATACGCACAGGATAACGTCCTTCCGCTACACGAACAATTTTGATATCTGCATTGACGAAGAACGCGACACCGCATGGATACTCGGCAGCTCGGGACTTTTCTCCGTTAATGCCTCGGAGCTGGCGGAGGATAACTGCACGGGATATAAGCTGTACAACCGCAAAAACGGCTTCGGTGCTTCGATAACCGCCAATTCATGGAATCTTCGCACCGAAGAAGACCTGCTCATTTTCTGCAGCAGCAGCGGAGTTTACACCGTTTCGCTCCGTGAGCTTTACACCGGTTCGGCTGATTTCAACATTGCCGTCAATCAGGTCAAGCTCAATGACAAGGATATAGTTTATCCTGTCGATGTGGAAGGATATACAGGGAAATTCGTGATACCGTCTTATGCAAAGCGTCTTGATTTTGAGCCGTCCGTGCTTAATTATACATTGAGCGACCCTGCCGTTCATATCGAGCTTGAAGGCTTTGAAGCGGGCAGTATAGATGTCCTGCAGAGCGAGCTTGCCGATATAAGCTTCACGAATATAAAGCACGGCACATACAAGCTTCTGTTCCGGATACTCGATTCGGACGAAACTGTCGTCAAGGAAGCGGTTTACCTTGTTGAAAAGGAAGCGGAATTTTACGAAACAACGATATTTGAAGCGTATCTTATTCTGATAGCGGCTGCCTGCATAGCATTTATAACGTGGATAATCACAAAGCTCGGCAGCCTGTCGGTCATTCGTCGCCAGTATGATGAGATCAGCGCCGCAAAGGAAGAAGCTGAACGTGCGAACAACGCAAAGAGCCAGTTCCTTGCAAATGTTTCGCACGAGATCAGAACACCTATCAACACCATTCTCGGAATGAACGAGATGATACTGCGCGAAGCCGAAAGCGAGAACATTCTCGGGTATGCGGCGGATATAAAAAATTCGGGAAAAACGCTTCTTTCTATCGTAAACGACATTCTTGACATCTCAAAGATCGAATCGGGAAAGATACGCATTATCTGCGGTGAATACGATATAAGCAAAATGCTTGTCGATACTGTTCACATGGCTGATATAAAATGCAATGAAAAGGGACTTCGTTTCCGTTTTGACATTTCGCCCGATATTCCAAAGAATCTGTTCGGCGATGAGCTTCGTCTTAAACAGGTAATAACCAACATTGTCACCAATGCCGTGAAATACACAGAACACGGTCATGTCAGCTTCAAGGTGTATCATGAGGATATCTCGGAGGATGAAATAAACCTTGTTGTTTCGGTCGAGGATACGGGAATAGGCATAAAGGAAGAGGACAAGGACAAGATCTTCAATAAGTTTGAGCGCCTTGATGAAAAGCGCAATAAGACAGTCGAGGGAACAGGCCTCGGACTTTCCATCTGCCGAAGTATGCTTGAGTTAATGGGCTCGGAGCTGCGGTTCATAAGCACCTACGGTTCGGGCTCAGTGTTCGGCTTCTCGGTGCGTCAGAAAAAGACAGGCAGCGAAACGATCGGCAGTCTGATGCTTGCGGATGATAATAACGGCAGCTATGTTCCGTCATTCATCGCCCCCGATGCGAATATTCTTGTTGTTGATGACAATTCGATGAACATTACTGTAGTGACATCGCTGCTCAAATCGACCAAGATACATATTGATACGGCGAGCGGCGGTCTGGAATGCCTTGAAATGGCGGCTAAACGTCACTATTCGCTCATTCTTCTTGACCAGATGATGCCTGATATTGACGGAACGGAAACCTTCCGCCGAATAAAGAGCGAGGATAACCTCTGCAAGGATACACCGATTGTTGCAATGACGGCGAACGCCTTTTCCGATTCGAGGGAAGCTTATATCAAGCAGGGCTATGACGGTTATATCTCAAAGCCTATAGATCCCGAAAACCTTGAAAAGACTGTGCTTGAACTGCTTCCGCAGGAGCTTGTTGAGCCTTATGTCGCAGAACCGGAGGAGAAAACCGTTCTGCAGATAAAGGATCTTCCCGAGCTTTATTATATCAATACCGACATTGGAATGAAATACAGCGGCGGCAGAGAGGATCTCTATTTCAATATCGTAAAGGCTTTTTCCGAATCGGCAGAGGAGAATACCGAAAATCTTGAACAGGCATTCAAAAATGATGATCTCAAAAGCTATACGCTGTATGTCCATTCGCTGAAAAGCACATCGCTTACAGTAGGTGCGCAGGAGGTTTCCGAGCTTGCGAAAAAGCTTGAAACTGCTGCAAAAAACGGCGAATTGGAGGTAATAAAAGCCGAACACGGCAGGCTTATGGAGCTTTATCATGGACTGGTTGAAGAAGTAAACAGCATTATAGGTTTAAGATCATAAAAAAATATTGCATTTTTTATAATAATGTGCTATAATTCTTTTAATGAATCGATCACACCGATCAACGAAAGGAAGATTTTAATGGACGAATTCAATAATAACGAAAACAAGAACTTCGGTGAGGAAAGCTTCTCCGAAAAGGAACGCCGTGAGGAACAGAACGTTCAGAACGAACAGCCTGCGCAGTATGACCCTTACAATATGCCGCTTGAGCAGCAGAGTACGAACGGCAATGCGCAGCCCTACAATATGTCCTATTCAAACGGTCCGCAGCAGGTTCCCCCGAATTTTGACCCTTATAAGCAGCCGATGCCGCAGAATCCGTATAACGGGATGTATGTTGACCAAAACGGTATGCCCTATAAAACGGGACTTGCAACAGCTTCGCTCGTTCTCGGAATACTCTCGCTCGTGCTTACATTCTCGGGATTTATCTTTATTCCGCCGCTCGGACTTCTGCCGATAGTCGGACTTATCCTCGGCTGCGTTTACAAGAGCAAGCATTATCCCGTCGGAAAGGGACTTTCCACTGCAGGTATCATCTGCTCGGTCATTGCGCTTGTATTGAGCATTTTGTTTATCGTTCTCTGCGTTTATATCGTGATGAATTATATGCCGCAGATGATGGAATTCCTCAAATCATACAGCCCCGAAGTGTACGACCAGTATTATGATATGTTCCATGAAGCTTACCCCGAGTGGTTCGAAACCGTTGCAGCACTTTTTTCAAAATTCATTATAAAGTAAAAAAATAACATTCGGTCGGAGCTGTGTGTTCCGGCCGAATGTTTTTATAAGTCTGACATTTGGAAAGGGGAAGGCTATGTCAAGGAAAAAAGAACTGATAAGCCTTATCATAGGCTACATCGGCTCAATGCTCGGACTGCTCGCTTTGAGGATGTTCAATCAGAATATCCTTATGACGCTGCCGTTGTGGGGAAGAATGATAAGCATGATAGTTTTATACTGGCTTATCGCATTGGTGCCCATAATAATTATTGCAGTAAACAAGGAAAAGCCGAGCGATTATGGATTTGCCAAAGAAAAGCTTGGAAATCAAATAGCTGTCGGCGTTCTTGTCGGGGCAGCAATGTCGCTTGTGCTGACTTTGCTGCCGCATCTGCTTGGCTTTGGGGAGTATTTCAGCAGCGGAAAGAATTATACTGAACTGTGGCAGTTCGTTTATGAGTTTTGCTACTGCATACCGGCGGTCGGAGCGGCCGAAGAGCTTGTGTTCCGTGGGTTCATATATAAGAAAACAATGGATATAAGCGGCAAAGCATGGGTGGCTGTTGTTGTGTCATCGGTTCTGTTCGGGTTGTTCCATATCTTGGGCGGAAGCATTGCACAAATTATAATGACCGCATTTATCGGTGCTTTCTGGTGTTTATGCAGAATGAAGATACGAAACTGCACATTATTATCCTTGATAATAGCTCACGGGATATATGATGCGATGATAGTTGTCTGGACAGCGGTTTTATAATAGAAAAAAGGCGGCAAGGATATCCCTACCGCCTTAATTGTATTCAATTCGTTCAGATTACTTATTGAAATATCTGTCGAGCAGACCCTTGAAAGCTCTGCCGTGTCTTGCTTCGTCCTTAGCCATTTCGTGAACGGTGTCGTGGATAGCGTCGAGGTTGAGCTCCTTTGCCTTCTTTGCGAGAGCAAGCTTACCTTCGCAAGCGCCGCTTTCAGCCTGATAACGCATTTCGAGGTTCTTCTTTGTGGAGTCGGTCACAACTTCGCCGAGAAGCTCTGCAAACTTTGCAGCGTGTTCAGCTTCTTCGTAAGCAGCCTTTTCGTAGTACATTCCAACTTCGGGATAACCCTCTCTGAATGCAACTCTTGCCATTGCAAGATACATACCTACTTCGGAGCATTCACCGTTGAAATTCTGACGGAGGCCTTCGATGATCTCGGGGTCAACGTCCTTTGCAACGCCTACAACGTGATCGCAAGCCCAGAGAGCGTTGTCGTTAGCTGCTTCGTTGAACTTTGAAGCGGGAGCCTTACACTGTGGGCAGAACTCGGGTGCATTTTCTCCTTCATAAACATAACCGCAGATAGAGCATATCCATTTTTTCATAATTAACAAATCCTTTCTGAAATAGATTCACCAAATTTTTGTAGATCCTTTGGCTGAGGTTTGGTTAGATTAACCTTACCCGTTGAAATTAATATACCATATCGGTGGAAATTTGTCAAGGGGGTAATCGGAATTATCAAAAAATTTTCACATTAATCAAATACCGGAAGCATCAGATCTCATCACATTGCAACGGCTTCGTTTATTGCAAAGCTTTCGCCGTTGAAGATGAGCCGTATTTTGTCCCCTCGGTGTATTTCTCCCGAAATAAGCTTGCGTGAGAGCAGATCCTCGACGTTGACCGTGATATCATGGCGAAGTCCCCGTGCGCCGCTTTTCTCATTCGGACGGGAAAGCTTTTCGACTGCGGACGGGTCAAATTCGATCGAGATGCCGAGCTTCTCTGCGCGTTTTTTCAATCCCGAAAGCATGAGCTGTGCGATCTCGGTAAGCTCCTTCTGTGACAGCTTTTCAAAGACGATTATATCGTCAAGTCTGCCAAGCAGTTCGGGAGAGAAAAACTCACGGACGCTGTCGGTGACATCGTTTTTTTGCTGCTGCTCGGACTGCGCAAAGCCGACCGAGCCTTTTCCCGAAAGCTTTTCTGCTCCGAGATTTGAGGTGAGGATGATAACGGTATTTCGGAAGCTTACCGTTCTGCCGCAGCTGTCCGTCAGCTCGCCTTCTTCGGCGATCTGGAGCAGGATTGAGCTTATATCGGGATGAGCTTTTTCGATCTCGTCAAAAAGAACGATGCTGTACGGCTTGCGGCGTACCTGCTCGGTGAGTGTGCCGCCGTCCTCGTAGCCGACATATCCCGGAGGCGAACCGATAAGCTTTGAAACGCTGTGCTTCTCCTGATATTCCGACATATCGAGCCGTATAAGCGATTTCAGGTCGCCGAAAAGACACTCGGAAAGCGCTTTTGAAAGCTCGGTCTTGCCCGAACCCGTAGGTCCTGTGAAAAGGAAGCAGCCGAGCGGACGTTTTTCATCACGCAGTCCCGAACGGCTCCTGCGAACAGCGTCCGCTACTGCGTGAACAGCCTTATCCTGACCGACGACGCGTTTATGAAGCTCGTTTTCAAGTGAGAGCAGCCGTGTTTCCTCATCGGCAGTGAGCTGTCCGATAGGTATGCCCTTTATATCGGAAATGACGGCTGCGATATCCTCTCTGCCGACCGTGACAGGCTTTTCCTCGGTCGGACTGAACCAGCTCGGCAGGTCTGTGCGGCGCTTTTCGGACTTTAGCTGACTTACACGGCAGCTGCTCCTATCAAGCATACGTTTAAGGCTTTCGGCAAGCTCGCTCAAGGTCTGCGGCGAAGCGGATGCCCGAATCCTTGCCTTTGAAGCGGCTTCGTCGATGAGGTCGATCGCCTTGTCGGGCAGAAAACGCTCGGGCATATAGCGCACCGAAAATTCCACTGCTGCTTTTACGGCTTCGTCGGTGATGACCGCATTGTGAAAATCCTCGTAAACGGATCGTATGCCGCTGATTATCTCGACCGCTTCCGACTCGGTGGGCTCGTTTATCATAACCTGCTGGAAGCGGCGTTCAAGTGCAGAATCCTTTTCTATGGATTTGCGGAATTCGGCGATCGTAGTTGCGCCGATCAGCTGTATCTCGCCCCTTGCAAGCTGCGGCTTCAGGATGTTTGCGGCGTCTATCGCACCCTCGGCGGCTCCTGCGCCGACGATAGTGTGAAGTTCGTCTATAAAAAGTATGATGCTGCCGTCATTGGCGGCTTCGTCTATGCATTGCTTTACACGTTCTTCAAAATCTCCGCGATATTTTGCGCCTGCAAGCATAGAGGTCAGATTGAGGGAGAAGATGTGCTTGCTCCGAAGCTGCTGCGGAACGTCACCTTTGGCGATAAGAGCTGCGATGCCCTCGACAACGGCGGTTTTTCCGACTCCTGCTTCGCCGATAAGGCAGGGATTATTTTTGCTTCGGCGTGAAAGTATCTGTATCGTCCGCCGTATCTCACGGCTCCTGCCGATGACGGGATCGCATCTTTTTTCTGCGGCTTCGAGAACAAGATCCTTGCCGTACTTGTTAAGAGCGGTGTGCGATACCTCCCGTGTGCGCTTTATGCAGGCATTGCTAAGGTTGGGGATACCTCCGCCAAGCTCCTTTAAGATAGTGACGGCGGTCGATTCGCTCTGTTCAAGCAGAGCGGAGAGAAGATGCTCCGTTCCTGTCAGGCTTGAACCGCAGGATGCCGCTATGCTGTTAGCTTCCTTCAATATCCTTCTTGCGCAGGCGGTCATGCAGTTTTCATCAACAGGGCAGGACTCGCCGATGCCGACAAGCTCGATCATCTTTGCACGGACATCCGATTCGGTTATGCCGCATACACGAAACGCCTGCGCAGCGCTGCAGCTCGGCTCGGATATCAGAGAAAGCAGTATATGCTCACTGCCGACATAAGTGTGACCGAGCTTTCCTGCGGTAAGGAATGAGTTTTCGATAACGAGGTTTGCCTTTTTTGTAAAGGCTTCGATATTGTACATGAAAAAGCCATCTCCTCTTAACATATTATTTATTTTAAGGTATATTATCCCACCGCAGCCGCAAAATATTTGTCATAACAGGAATAATGACTAAATTTTTTAATTTTGAAAAGCAAAATCGCATAAAAACAAGAAAATAGCTAAATAACTAAATTTTTTTGCAAATTTTTGGTTACAAATTACCATAAAATATGCTTGTTAAATTCGAGCAGATGTGTTATAATTGTTGTGTGAAAATGTATCGGAAATTAAGTATTTGTGATTTCGCTATGTTTGCACATTATATATTTGGAGGTTATTATTATGGCAGAAGGTACTGGATTCCTTAAAACGGTCAATTTCGGCGGATTTGATAAAAAAGACGTACTTGCATACGTTGATGAATTAAATACGAAAATCTACACTCTTCAGGCTGAACTCGATGAGAAGAAGGCTCTCCTTGAAGACGCAGGCGCAGGAAACGGCGTAAATGACGAAAAGTATGAAGAGCTCCTCGCAGCCGACAAGGCAAAGATCACAGAGCTCCAGACGAGCAATGATTCCCTCACAAACCAGCTCGGCACGATCACAGGCGAGCTTGCTGAAAAGGAAAAGGAGATCGAAGAACTCAAGGCACAGAACGCCGCTCTTGAAGAGGAGCTTCAGGAAGCAAAGAATAAGATCGCTACTTCTTCTCCCGATAACAGCGCTATGGACCTTGGTAATGTATTCCTTGAGGCTCAGAAGTCTGCTAACATGATCGTTACACAGGCTAAAGAAAATGCAAGAAAGATGGACGAAGATGCAAAGCGTCTTGCTAATCAGGTCGTTGACGACGCTAACGGCAAGGCTGCAACTATCGTTAATAAGGCTGACGAGGAAGCATCCTCCAAGGTCAAGGAAGCTAATGAAAAGGCTTCAAAGATCCTTTCCGAAGCTGAAGATAAGTCCAGCGCAATGAAGTCTGCTGCAGAGGCTCTCAAGGCTTCCGTGAAGGCAGAGGTCGACGAGATCGAAACCAACGTTGCAAAGCTTCGTGAAGTTCTTGAAATGTTCTCCGGCGAAAGCCTTGCAAAGCTCGATGAAGCAAAGGCTCTCATTGCAGATACACAGTCTGTTGTCAGCGGTGAGTCACCTGCTCCTGCGGCTGCACCTGCTTCCAAGCCTGCTCCGGCACCGGCACCTGCTCCTGCACCCGCTCCGGCTCCTGCCCCGGCACCGGCACCTGCTCCGTCCGCTCCGAAGGCAAACTTCGGCTTTGATATGAGCGAACTTGAAAGCCTTACAAAGGCAGCTGAAGCCGCTGCAGAAAACGGAAACGGCTGATAATTGCAGAGATCTATGAATTGACCACCGACCGGCTTTCCCAGTATTGCGACAAGCTGCGCATCGGTGATAAGGTACTGCTCACGGGAACGGTCTATACTGCCCGTGATGCGGCGCATAAACGCTTTGAAGCATTTCTTGACTGCAGACTTTGTGCGATGATAGCAAATGCGAACACTGCAAAACTGTAAAAAGCGCAGTTGAACGCTATATCGCAGCATTTTCTCCGTTTCTGTCGATCCACACGGCGGAGATCTGTTCAAAGAGGGCAGAGCCGTTTATTGCGAAGCATAAAAAATCACTCCCTTTTCAGTTGATGAAAAGGGAGTTTTTATGTTTATCTAATATATTGATAAAATAGTCCGTCACGGGTGCTGTACCATACGAGGATACCGCTCATTCCGCGTGGGAAGCGTGTTTCCATGTTCCATTCGGGATAGAATTTGCGGAGAGTTACCGTGTCATCACGAAGCAAGGCCGCAAATGAGATGTAGTTTTCCCGTGTCATTTCGTGAGTTGATGAAACATAGATCTCGTTTTCAATTATCTCGGTCGAAAGCTTTTCATCATCGGCTGCCTTTTTCGCTTCAAGCGCCGAAAGCTTCTTTCCGCAGCAGCTTACTGTTGCTTCTGCTGCAGAGAAGATGATGTTTCCGCAGTCGGGGCAGACATAGAATTTCAGCTTTTTCATATTTCCGTTTATCAATTCGTTTTCCTCCATTTCTCCGTTGATAAGGTTTTCCATATCAATGCCGAGCTCCGCCGCAAGAAGGGGGAGCGTTGCCACATCGGGAGCTCCGCAGCCTCGTTCCCATTTAGAAACAGCCTTGTCGCTCACGCCTAATTTTTCCGCAAGAGCAGCCTGCGTCATCTTTTTCTGTAAACGCATAGCTCTTATTATCTCACCTGTTTTGATCTGATCCATAGTTGTCCTCCTTTCGATGCTCTTATTTTATCATAGCTTGCTGCAAAAAGCAATAAACGAAGTGTAGAGATTTGACAATACGGGTTCAAGGTGGTATAATTTAAAAAAGTAAAGACTTCTTTGAAGGGAATGATTAGTGTGAAGATCAGCAAGCGCAAGGTCATTGCATATATAAAGCTTATTCTTGAAGTTGCAGCTGTTATAGCTATTGTTGTTTTCATGTTCAAGTTTGCAATGAGTATGACAGTACAGACCGCCGAGGATGTACAGCAGTCGCAGACTGTATCATCGGAAGAATAATACAAGCCGTTCAGACCTCTTATCGGTGTGAACGGCTTGGTTTTTTATGAGGTTTACTTGCGTACAAAATGACTTGAAATGATATAGTATATCGGGATGATAAGGAAGATCGGAACTGCTTTTGCCGAGTATCCGAAAAATACAGCAATTAGGAAGATCATGGTTACGATTATCGGCAGGCTTCCGTCAATAAAGTTTTTTACACACTTTCCGAAGCTTTTCTTTTTGTCGAGCCAGCAGAAAAGGTTGTGCGAGAAAATATAGTATAAAGGTATCAGCGCAAAAAAGAACAGTGTAGATACCCATGTTCCGACGACCATTCCGATTGCAAGGTACAGAAATACAATGATTATAGGCAGGCTTCCGTCAAGAAAAGCTTTCAGCGCATGGAGAGGGTCGTATTTTCCTCGTTTAAGGTTCTTTGCGGTTTGAGAAAGAATATAGTAAACGGGTATCGAGAAGAACACGAGCCATGTGTACCGTGTTGTCCAGCTTGCGTAAAAGACGGTAAAGAGGAAGAATGCTGTCACGATCAGGGGAAAAAGCTTGTCGAGAAGAGTAGGGGGGTACTTGATGTTCTCGGGCTTTGGCTCGCAGGATTTCGGAACATTGTTGTCAACGGCTTTTTTTACGCTTTCTTCGATGTCCTTTCCCATTTTGTTCATATCCTTTTCGAGATCCTTACCCATACGGTTCATATCTCTTTCAAGGTCGGAACCGAAGGTTTTCATTCGCTCGCCGAAATCCTTGAAATTCTTTTCAAATGCGTCCGCATAGGACTTGCCGTTGTCGCTGCCGTCCTTCGGGGCGTTTTCCTTTCCCTCACGGAGAGATGCGGCAGTTGTGTCGATAGCGTCACCGATCGCTCCTGCAACGCTCTTTACAACATCACCGACAGTAGCCTTCTGTTCGCCGTTTCCGACATTTTCCTCGGTATTTGCGGAATTTGCGGTACTTTCTGCGCTGCTTCCGATATTTTCCGCACCGTTTGCGGCACTTTGGGGCATGACATCTCCGTAGTTCGGAGCGGAATACTTTGGATGACCCTCGGGATAGATCTCGCCGTCATCGGAAGTGCTTGTATAATAGTCTTTTGAAAGTGAGATGCCTTCGCTGTTCGGCATCGGGACGCTCTCGGTATTGAGCAGCTCGTCAAGCGTTACGCCGTAAAGACGGGCAAGAAGTATAAGATTATCGGTATCGGGAGATGCTTCCGCACGTTCCCATTTTGAAACGGCCTGACGGGAAATGCCGATTTTTTCGGCAAGCTCCTCCTGGGAATAGCCGTTTTTCTTTCGCAGATTCTGCAGCCTGTTAGCTGTTTCAACGTTCATTGTGATACTCCTTTTAAATATCTGTCAAATTCTGTTATTGTTCTTCGGGAAAGTGTCAAGCAAATTATCTTTCCCGACCTTGATATGAATTATATCATAGTGTGAAAAAATTATCAATACATTCAAGTTTGCATTTTTAAAATTGAGCAAAAAAATCTGTCAACTATTGGTTGCAATGACGTATTTATGCGGTTTGCGGTGTTAATCAAGATTGATTTTTTTCTTGAGAATATAAGCGGATATAATGAAAAGTGCCGAAAAAAAGATTATGTTTGCAATCAGCGAAGAAAAATAAGTTCCGTTTGAAAGCTTTGCCATTTCACGGATAATGGTCCGATAGCTTTCGGCAGATGAGATGTAATCGGGGTTAGAATAGAGTATCTTTGCAGTTGCGGCGTTCATATTTGTTTTGCCTGCGATAGCATAAACGACAGTTGATAAAAGCTGACTTACAAGACAAAGTCCGACATATCCGCCGATGCCTGCAAGAACCCGATGTGAACGGAAAAGATGAGCAAAATTGATAGTGAATATCAGCGTCAGCATCATTGTTATAGGATAAATCGCCGTGAAACCAAGGCTGAATACCGCAAACTCGCTGTCAAGCTCCAAAAGGTATTCAAACGGTATCAAAAAGCCTTCCCAGAATGATGTTCCGCCTGAAGAAATTATAAGTGCAACAATGTCAACTGCTACTATCAAGTATTCCCAAAGGAATGTTGTTATTATGCTTGAAAGGATATGTAATGACGGTTCGGCAGGTATTGTATTCAAAAGATATCCTTCATCGGTGAACATTTTTTTCTGATAACGCACAGCGGAAAGAACGATCACCATAATAAGAGCAGCGCCGCACAGCATTATATATGCCCATACGAGCATCTTGAAAAGCGCATTCCAGTCGCTGCTGTCGTCACCAAATTTTATGTCTGCAAGCCTGACAGCGAACGAAAGAAGAATTATGACCGCCGCAGTTATCGCATATTTTTTATAATCGGCACGAATGTCGTATTTTATAAGCTTTATCAGCATTTGTAAACCTCCCTGAAAAGTTCGTCAACTGATTTTCCGTATTCTTCCCTTATCTCGTCGATCTCTTTGTGGAGATACAGCTCGCCGTTTTTGATAAAAATAGCTTCGTCAAGGATATTTTCGATGTCGCTGATAAGGTGAGTTGAGATTATTAGGGTCGAATTTTCGTTGTAATTGCCGATTATTGTCTTGATGATGAAATCCCGTGCCGCAGGGTCGATGCCGCCCATTGGTTCGTCAAGTAGATAAAGGTCGGCTTCCCGGCACATTACAAGGATAAGCTGGATCTTTTCACGCATACCCTTTGACATTGAGCAAATTCGGTTTTTAGGATTGATACCGAGGTCGGCGACCATTTTTTCAGCCTTTTCGGCGGAGAAATCCTTGTAAAAATCGGAGAAAAAGCCGATCGCTTCCTTTACGGTAAGGTCGGGGTTAAGATAGGTCCTCTCGGGAAGATAGGAAATGATCTTTTTTGTTTCCTTTCCGACAGGCTTTCCGTCAATGGTGATCTCTCCGCACATCGGAGTGAGAAGTCCTGCAAGAAGCTTGATAAGGGTGGTCTTTCCGCTTCCGTTTGCGCCCAAAAGTCCGATTATCCTGCCTCTTTTTACGGAAATGCTGAAGTCATACAGCGCGACCTTGTTTCCGTATTTTTTTATAACATTTTTACACTCGACAAGCGAGCCTGCTTCATTGCACATCGTTTTCTTCCTTTCCCTCGTTTTCCGTGTAGTTTTTCAGCGCTTCAAGAGCCGCCTCCCGTGAATATCCAAGCTCCTCCATTTTTTTGAGGAAATATTCGATATGCCCGTCTGCAAGATCTCTTCGGAGCGCAGCTATCTTTTCGGCGTCATCGGTGACAAATCTTCCCGAAGTCCTCTGCGAATAGAGCAGTCCGTCACGTTCAAGCTCGGAAAGCGCTTTCTGCATCGTGTTCGGGTTGACTTCCGCTTCCGCAGCAAGCTCACGCACGGGCAGGAGCTTATCGCCTGCCTTATACTCGCCGACAGCGATAGAAAGCATTATATGATCCATTATCTGGAGATATATCGGAGTATTGTTGTTAAAATCCCACGGCATCTATCCCGGGAAAAGCCGTTATACTTAAAACCATTTAAAAACTGTACAAAAAATCGAGCATAATATTGCAGCTGTTGAAACAGTTTTATATGGATTATGCGAAGATTTTTTGTCTACAGTTTAAATGGTTTTTAGGAAAACGCTGATTAAAGCGAAGCGTTCGTTTCGCCGTTTTGAAAAATGTACGAGTTTCCGTCTTTGAGTACATTTTGAAAAACGGCAGAAACGTATTAATCAGCATTTCCTTAGTATTATATAGCGTTCCCTTCTTCAACTCCTTCCTTAAAACATTTTGTACTAATCATATAATACAATTATATATCTTGTTTTTCCGTTTGTCAAGGGTTTTGACAAATAGTGTTTTAGGTGGTATAATATAATGCGTAATTCTTAATGCGTAATGCGTAATTTGGTGGCTGCTCGATAAATTGAAATTTGACAGGAGGATAATACTATGGCATTCTTTCCGCCAATCCCACTCATTAGAAAAAATGTAATTATAAAAAAGTTGAAGATGTGCGGTGCGACTTCTGAGGAATCAGCCAAAACATTGGCAGAAGCAGGAGTAATCAATCCTAACGGATTTAAGCGTGTTACGGAAAAGTTGGTTGAAACAAATATAATTCATAAAACCTCAGACGGTAAATATTATATTTGATTTGACAAATTCCCAGTTATCGGGGAGATAACAAATAATCGGTTCGTATGCTTCGGATAAATATATGGATCGGCGGTTAACTAATCAGCGTTCCCTTATATAATAATTTTGAAAAGAGATCGGGAAAATGAACATTTACGATGCAATGAAGTATATAAACAGCTTTTCAAAGCTTGGAAAGGCTGTAACGGATCTTTCACGTTTCAAGCGGATAATGGATGCGCTTGGCAATCCGCAGGACAGCCTTAAATTTGTCCACGTTGCCGGTACTAACGGAAAAGGCTCGACTGTCCGAATGATCGCAGGCGCGCTTATGGACGCAGGCTACAAGGCAGGGGAGTTCACTTCGCCTTATATCAAGGTCTACAACGACCGCATACGAATAAACGGTGTGAACATCTCCGATGACGAGCTTGCTGCCGTGGTTACCGAGATTCAGCCTATAATCGACGGGCTTGACATTGACTGCTCGCAGTTTGAGATCTCTAATGCGATAGCGTTCGTTTACTATGCCGCTAAAAAGTGTGATATCGTTGTGCTTGAAGCAGGACTTGGCGGTCTGCTCGACTGCACGAATATAATAAAAGATCCCGTTGTTTCGGTAATAACCTCTATCTCGCTCGATCACACGAAGATACTCGGCGATACTATTGAAAAGATCGCCCGACAGAAAGCAGGAATAATCAAGAACGGCTGTCCCGTTGTTCTCGCTTGCAATCAGAAGCGTGAAGCGGAGATCGTCATTCACGGAACCGCTCTGGAAAAGCTTTCCGATTTTGTAACGCCCGATCTTGACAAGCTGAAAATTGAGGTCTGCAACGAAACGGGCAACAGGTTCCGCTACTGCGGAAAGGTTTACGAAACGCAGATGATAGGAAAGCACCAGATAGAAAACGCTCTTACGGCTGTGGAAACCTGTGAAGTTCTGCGCAGCAACGGTTTCAAGGCGCTTAAATACAGCAGCGTTTATAACGGCATAAAGAAAGCGGTCGTACCGTCACGCTGTCAGATACTCCGTGCAGACGCTCCGCTCGTTATAATCGACGGTGCTCACAACCCTGACGGGATGAGGTCGCTTGCGGATTTTGTCCGCACCGTTGACCGTGAGCCGAAAATAATGGTCTGCGGAATGATGGAGGACAAGGACTGGCAGACGGCACTTGGCTTTATGACGAGATATATCGACCATGGTATCTGTGTTGACGGTTTTGCTCCGAGGACGGTATTTGCTCCGAAGCTGGAGGAGATGTTCCGAAGCGGTGCTGTGATGAGCTTAAAGGACGCAGTTCCCCGTGCGATGGCTTTGGCAGGAGAAAAGGGAATGGTCGTTATTGCTGGTTCGCTTTATCTTGCGTCGGCATTCCAGAAGTTTATCGGATGAGAAAAGGAGACAATTCGTGACAAAAGAAACCTACGAAAAAATGACGGAGCTGCTCCGCTCGGATGAAAAGCTGACAAAGCTGTTCGGAGTGCTGAACAAGGTGCTGACGTACATCATTTTTGCGGCATATCCTGCGATGCTTGTTTATCTTTTTATTGCGAAAAGGGAGCTTCTGCTTCGTGCGGTGATAGTTCCTGCGGCAAGCTTTGCAATATTGAGCGTTTTCCGAAGGGTTGTCAATTTTCCTCGGCCTTACGAGGTGTTTGGGATGCCGCCTGTTATACCGAAGAATACGAAGGGAAAGTCTTTTCCGAGCCGTCACGTTTTCAGCGTTGCGATAATAGGAATGGTGGCTCTTTATGCGTTTGATGCTCCGATCATCGGTATGATCATACTTATTATAGCTGTGTTGATGGCTGTTTTGAGGGTGTTTTCGGGGGTGCATTTCCCACGGGATGTTATTGCAGGGTTTATTTGCGGAGTTTTGATGGGAGCGGCGCTTTTTTTAATGCGTAATCCGTGATGCGCAATGCGTAATTATTGCGGCTGCTTGATAAATCGGAATTTGTGAGGAGATATAATGAATAAAATTAAGCTGACTGCACTTCCTTGTATATGTGCAGATGTTT
>JBJFFR010000145.1:0-8518 GCA_051891935.1 Oscillospiraceae bacterium | reverse complement strand
ATTTTTCAAAACGGCGAAACGAACGCTGCGCTTTAATCAGCTTTTTCCTAATCCCTCATTAAAGTGTAGACAAAAAATCTGCGCAAAATCCATATAAAGCTGTTTTCAACAGCTACAAGATTTTGCCCCCATTTTTTGTACACTTTATAATCGGGGATTAGTATAAGAAAGGCAAAAAGATATGTTTTTTGAGCTTCATAAGAAAATAAAAATAAGCAGGAGCTTTGCGGTTTTGTACTGCATTGTCCTGCTTATAGGTTTTTTGTTTGGTCTGTCGGAGATATACATGAACTGCTTTAACAGTATGAACGCCGAGCAGATAACGATTTTGGGGCTTTTTGAAAGCATTATTCGGTGGTTTGAGAACCTATAGCAAGACACAAAAATATCCTGACAAGTTCGGCGGTTCAAAGCTTGAATAGTGTCGTCACTCACCCTTGACAGGCGGCAAGCCTGCCTGCGGGTTCGTTCCTAACTCTTCAAGCTTTGCCCTCGCCTCCTTTTGTCAGTCTATTTTTATGTCTTGCTATATTACAATAGGATTTTCTATTGAAGAAATACCGTTGACATCTTCGAGCGTGATCTCGTAGGAATAGCTTCCGCTGCTGTCCGAGTTTGTTTGACGGAAATAAACAAAATTCCCCTCGGAGTCAAAAGCATACGAGGTCGAAAAATCGTTCAGCTGTGTTTTCATATTCTTGTTAAGCTTTTCCGCATCGTATTTATAGGTATAGACAGTGTTTTCACCGTCATTTGTTTCCTCTGCAAAGGAAACATAGCGGTTGACATAGAAGAACAGCTGCCCCGTTGAATACGGGTGCGGCTTTTTCTTCGTGTAGGAAACATAGCCGTCCGAACCTGAAGGAACAGCCGAACCAACGCCGTCACGCTCACGGAAAAGCTCTCTGCCGTTGCTGTATTCGGCATAATGACCGTCAGCGTCCTGACCCTCGCAGCAGTATATCTGCGAATTGTCCGCATCAAACATAAATGCAAAGGTCTGCTCCGTTTCGCCGCTGTCAAGGTTTGTGATAATATACCTTGCGCTTTCGTAGCCTTGCGCAGCCGTTCGCAGAGCTTCGATCCTGTCCGAACCGGGAAGCTCCTGCTTTGCGCTGCAGGCGGAAAGAGCCGCAACAGCAAAAACAAGCGACAGCATAAGGAAAAATCTTTTCATATTGGCTCCTTATGATTTTGTGATAGTCAGAAAGACCGAAACGGCGATATAAATGAACGATGTTGAGGATAAAAATCTGCCCATTTTCTTGTGCTTGGCTTCAAATTCGTCAAAATATTCAGCGTATTTATCCGCAGGCAGCTCCTCGCCGTCCGATGTCACGACCGCCGAAATGAAAAGAGCCATAATATAGCCGACAACAAGCGGAATGAGCATAAGCAGCGGCGAAACGGAGTTCGGGAAAACGAATATCCGCAGCAAAATACATACCAAAGTCAGGATATTTCCTGCAAGACGAACCTTTAATCCCGTGTCAAATCTGTCAAAAAGAGTTTCTTTGTCCATAATTTATATTTCCTTAAACGTCAAATTTTTTATTTCCGAAAACGGGCGGATATAGAATCCGCCCCTACGATAAAACTGCTTTACGCAATTTGTCATAAACCTAAAACCGCTAACGCGATTCGGGACGGGAAACCCGTCCCCTACAAATTCTCGTAAAATTTTTCAGAATCAACTGATTACGCATTACGAATTACGCATTAATATGCCTTGCCCCAGATGACCATCTTCTTTGCAGGCTTTCCGCAGCATACGCACTTGTCGGAAAGTGTTTCCTGATCGAACGGGATACATCTTGAACCAACGCCTGTTGCTTCCTTTACCTTGTCTTCGCATTCCTCTTCGCCGCACCACATAGCCTTTACGAAGCCGTCGCCGTTCTTTTCAAGAGCTTCCTTGATCTCGTCCATGCTTGTGCAGGAGTAGGTGTGCTTTTCACGGTTTTCGAGAGCCTTTGCAAGCATACCCTCGGGAATGTCCTTTTCAAGCATTGCGGAAACCGTTTCAACAACGTTTTCAAGCGCAGAATCCTTCTTTTCTCCGTTGTAGCGTGTGCAGATAACGCACTTGCCTGCTTCGATATCCTTCGGACCAAGCTCTATTCTTACGGGAACGCCCTTCATTTCGTATTCAGCAAACTTCCAGCCCGGCGAATTCTCGCTGTCATCGACCTTCACTCTTACGCCTGCTGCTTTAAGCTTGTCTGCAAGCTCGTTGGCCTTGTCAAGAACGCCTTCCTCGAACTGGCGGATAGGAATAATTACCGCCTGAACAGGAGCAACTGCAGGGGGAAGAACAAGACCGTTGTTGTCGCCGTGAGTCATGATAACTGCGCCGATAAGACGGGTCGTAACGCCCCATGAGGTCTGGTGAGGATATACCTTCTTGTTTTCCTTGTCGGTGTACATAATGTCGAATGCCTTTGCAAAGCCGTCGCCGAAGTAGTGCGATGTGCCTGCCTGAAGAGCCTTGCCGTCGTGCATGAGAGCTTCAATAGCGTAGGTAGCTTCTGCGCCTGCGAACTTGTCGCTGTCGGTCTTTCTGCCCTTTACAACAGGCATTGCAAGGGACTTTTCGCAGAACTCGGCGTAAACGTTCAGCATACGCTCTGTTTCTTCAATAGCCTCCTGTGCTGTTGCGTGGATAGTGTGACCCTCCTGCCAGAGGAATTCTCTTGAACGGAGGAAAGGACGGGTGGTCTTTTCCCATCTTACAACGGAAACCCACTGATTGTAGAGCTTCGGGAGGTCACGGTAGGAGTGAACGATGTTGGAGTAATGCTCGCAGAAAAGCGTTTCCGATGTCGGGCGAACGCAAAGTCTGTCTTCAAGCTTCTCATTGCCGCCCATTGTTACCCATGCGACTTCGGGAGCAAAGCCTTCAACGTGATCCTTTTCCTTCTGGAGCAGACTTTCGGGGATGAACATAGGCATACAAACATTTTCATGTCCCGTAGCCTTGAACATTCCGTCAAGTATCTTCTGGATGTTCTCCCAGATAGCGTAGCCGTAAGGACGGATGACCATACAGCCTTTTACAGAGGTGTATTCAACGAGCTCTGCCTTTTTGCAGATGTCCGTGTACCACTGTGCGAAATCCTCATCCATTGAGGTGATCTGCTCAACGAGCTTTTTTTCTTTTGCCATAAAAATCATTCCTTTTCGTTATTTATATTAGTTTCATTGGGTTCTTTGTCTTCGGGAGATTCGCCCTCGTAAATGCTCCTGACGGTGTATTTTTCGCCGTTTTCAAGCGTTATGGAAGAATCGCCCTTGTCTATCTTTGCATTTCCGAACAGCTTGTCAACGAGCTTTGCAAGCTTCGGAGTTAAAACAGCGATAAGCCATATAAGAAGAAGTATCGCTATCATTCCGAGCAGAAGCTTGAACATAAGGCTGAACGTTTCGGGATCAAATGACATTCGTACATCTCCTTTAAATAGCAGAATACCGTTATGCGGCATATAATGATAACAGGGAAAATTTCCTCCCCGATTTTTTCCTTTCACAATGATTATTTTTGCATTTTCGGGCAAATAATAATCATAAGAAAATTTTATTAAACAGGAGTTGTTTAAAAATGACCGTAAGAAGGGGAGAAATCTATTATGCCGACCTGAGTCCCGTCGTCGGTTCGGAGCAGGGCGGAGTCCGTCCCGTACTTATCGTACAGAACGATATCGGCAACAGCCACAGCCCAACCGTTATCGCAGCCGCAATAACGAGCCGTCAGGACAAATCAAAGCTTCCGACGCACATCGGGATAAATGCCGCCGACTGCGGCTTGTCCAAGGACAGCGTTGTTCTGCTCGAACAGATACGGACTATCGACAAAAAACGGCTTAAAGAGAGAATGGGCGAGCTTGATCCTCCGTCAATGTCAAGGATAAACAACGCCCTCTCGATAAGCTTTGGATTGAATTCCTGATACATTTTGTATTTTATCCGCAGATATTACTCTGCGGATATTTTTATAGTATTCGGATGAAGTCATTAAACCTTGACGAAATGATACTTGACCGACTTGAAATCACCGTCAACGGGAACGATAATGCCTGCGTTCATGAGAGCCGAGCCGCTGTGGACTTCGCCCGTCTGCTCGTTCTTGTACCGTGCGTTTTCGTCAAGACCCTTGAGCTTTACCCGTCTTGCAGGGAAGTTCGGTCTGCCGAGCACCTGAACGAAGGTGAAGATCGCTTCGGACTTGTCCTTTTCAACGAATACCCAAGCGTCCCAGGTCGTGTCCTTGAACATATTTCCGATGCGGTACTGATCGCCTGTGCGGATGATGTGGTTGTATTTGTTGAATTCTGCGATCTGACCGGGGATAGCGTCCCTGTCCTCCTGCGGGATCCTTGTAACGTCAAGCTCGTAGCCGAAGGTTCCGACCATTGCAACATCGCCTCTTGTTGCGAAAGGAGTTGTTCTGCCGACGGTGTGGTTCGGGCAGTCGGAAACGTGAGCGCCCATTGCGGAAGCAGGATAGCAGAGCGATGTGCCGTGCTGTATCTTCAGACGTTCGATCGCATCCGTGTCATCGGAGCACCATATCTGCGGTGAGAAGTAGAGCATACCCGGGTCAAATCTTGCGCCGCCGCCCGAGCAGTTTTCAAGAAGGATATGAGGATGCTCGGTCGTAAGACGGTTCATAACGTCATAAACGCCGAGAACATATCTGTGCCAAAGCTCACGCTGGCGGTTTGCAGGGAGAGTTGTCGAGCCGACCTCGGTGAGCTGTCTGTTCATATCCCACTTGATATATTCAATGTTTGCGCTTTCAAGTATCTTATTCATAAGACCGTAGATATAGTCACGGACTTCCTTGTTGGAGTAGTCGAGGACATACTGCTCACGGGACATGGAAAGAGGTCTGCCCTTTACCTGTATAGCCCAGTCGGGATGCGCCTTGTAGAGTTCGCTGTCGTGGGAGATCATCTCCGGTTCAAACCAGATACCGAACTTCATTCCGAGCTTGTTTACCTCGTCAACAAGGTATTTAAGACCGCCGTTTATCTTCTTTTCATATACGAACCAGTCGCCGAGCGAGCTGTTGTCTGAATCACGGTGACCGAACCAGCCGTCGTCCATAACGAGCATCTCAATGCCGAGCTTTGAAGCTTCCTTTGCGATGTCGATGAGCTTTTCGGTGCTGAAATTGAAGTAGGTGGCTTCCCAGTTGTTTATAAGTATCGGGCGGCGCTTGTCCTTGTATTCGCCGCGGATAAGATGCTTTCTGTAAAGGTCGTGGAAGGTTCTCGACATTTCGCCGATACCGTTCGAGGAGTGTACCATTACAACTTCGGGAGCTGCAAATTCTTCGCCCTTTTCAAGCAGCCAGTTGAAGTCGAAGTGGTTGATGCCCATTACAAAGCGTGTGTGCTTATGCTGTGTGACCTCTGCCTGTAAAAAGAAGTTTCCGCTGTAAACAAGGTTGAAGCCGAATGCTTCGCCGATATCTTCATCCGCATTCGGCGAAACGAGAGCGCAGAACGGGTTGTTCTGATGCGAGGATTCGCCTTTTACGGAGTCAACGCCCTGTTTGCCGTGGTGGAGATGCGAGCGTTCGATAGCTCTTTCTCTTGCCCATGAGCCGTTGAGGGTGATAAAGTCGTAATCCGAGGATTCAAAATCAACGCAGGCGGAAAGAACACGTCGGATGTTGATGCTTTCGCTGCCGTTGTTTTTAAGACGGACGCTTCGGGTGATAACGTCAAGCTCCTTGAACGCTGTGTAAATAAGTGTAGCTTCCAGTCCGCTTACCTTGTCGATGCAGGTGATCTCAAGCGTTGAAGCTTCGTTTTCGTCTGCAAAGGTCGCAGGGATAAAACCGTCGGCTGTTTCGATCTTCGGCTTTCCGCCGTAGACCTTGTGCGAAACATAGCGAAGGTCGCAGGTGGACATTCCTGCATTGTCCATTACCATAAGACAAGGCTCTCTGTAATCGCCAATACCGTGGCAGGGATATTCGAACGGAGTCGAATCCATTACCGTTCCTGCGTCACGGGCATTTACCTTGAGCGTCCAGGGGTTTCTGTCAAGTGCGAGCAGGTAGGAAAGGTCTTCGTCCTCGACCTTTTTGCCGAAATAAACGTGAGCGAGAAGTCCGCTTTCAAGCACAGCAAAAGCGTAGGTTGTGTCCTTTGCTTGGAGCGTGAAAAGCGTCATATCCTCGGTGAAGTCCTCGTTTGAGTTTGTCTGCCAAACATAACGGGAGTAGACCTTGTGCAGAGCCTGCACCTTAATATTGTCTGCTGTCATAAATATATCCTCCAAAAATCAAGTTTTAGCCGATTTTTTCCTTTTAGTAATGATAAAGTTCCTCAATGTGCTTAAAACTGCGTCAAAATTGAAAACCGCAACCGCAATGAAAAGCACGATCAGCTGGAGATATGTAGCTTTCGGCTCGGTAACGGCAACGATCGCCATGTATCCGACAACCACTATATTTACTATCATCTTGAACCAGCTTATCGGGAATTTCACATAGCTCCTTGTGTCGAAAACACGAACCATGAAGCAGGCGAAATATGCCGTCATTGTTGCAAGTCCTGCTCCGTAAGCGCCGAGCCGTGGGACGAGCAGTATATCAAGCACGATGTTCACGACCGCCGCAACGATGCTCGTCACCATTGAGTTCACCGATTTCTTTCTTACATTGTAAATGCTCGAAAGGAACTGGCAAAGGCACTGGAATATCATTGCTATTATAAGTATCGGCGTGTAATGATAACCGAAAACAAAGTTCTTTTCGGGGTCGTTGTCGACAAGAATATATGTAAACGGCTTTGTTATCATTATAAGTCCTGCTGCGGCGATGAAAAGCAGCGAGGAATATGCACCGTAGACCTGCTTGTAATAACCCGAAAGGTCGCTGTCGTCCTTGTTTTCGATCGCTGACATCTGCCAAGCCTGATAAAACAGCGTTGTCACAAGCAGAAGCAGGGTCGGGATCTTGTGTGCGGCGCTGTAAATGCCGTTTTCGGCGCTGCTGACCATTCCGATGACGAAATATCTGTCCGAAGCGGAGGTTATCCACCACAGGATATATGTCGGAACAAGCGGAAGCGAATACTTTATAAGCTCCTTGAAAAGCGACTTGTCGAATTGCTTTATATCAAAGAATTTGTAAAGCTCGGCGATGACCGTAAGTCCCAGAAGTGAGAGTGCATCCGAAATAATTATCGAGCAGACATATCCCGTTACGCCGAGATCGAATTTCAGCAGCAGGATAAGGTTGCTCACTACTATTACCAATGTGGAAAAGATCCCGTCGATCGCAAAAAGCTTTACAAGTCCGCGCGCCCTGATAAAATTCGCCGCAAGCTGCTTGAACGACGAGAAAAAGCAGTACACGAACAGCAGCAAACCATATCCGCTAAACGCTTCAATGCAGTTTATCAGCGGCGTGAACAGCAGCAGAACGGCAAGACCTCCTGCCGTTGTCGTCAGCGCAATGGTGTAGATCTTTTTGTTGCTGTAAGCCTTGTCAATGCCGAAGCGGATCAGCGCGTCCGCCATCGAGAGCGTAACTATCGGATAGATAACGTTAGAAGCCTGATAAAGCAGATCTGCGGTGCTGTACTGTGCAGCCGTCATGCAGCCTGTGTAAAGACGGACGAGAATAAAGCTTAAAAGCTTTGAACCGAAGGTGCCGATCGCAAAGATAAGCGTGTTGTTCAGAAGCTTCTGATATTTATTCATTGCAGAAAAGCTCCTTAAAGATCAATATATTTTTTATCTGTGAGGTTGAGTATCTCGAAAGCGACCTTGACGAGTGCGATACCGCCGAGAGCGACGGCAGCGAGCCAAAGACCTCTCCAGAATGTTTTTGACTGGGTAAGCTTCATAAAAAAACCTCCTTGCGTATGTCAATACACATCTATTATAACATATACTTTTGCAAAATAAAAGGGGTTTTTGAAAATTATTGCTGTGCAGCTCGGAAAACATACGCGAAGCGACTAAAAGTTTCGCTCAAGCCTTTTCAAAGGCTTGCAGGGGTCAAGGGGGCAGCGCCACCTTGTCGCTCTCCGCAGAGAGCGAAATACCCTAAACTATGGTATATAATTTGCCGCAACAGCGAAATATCTAACAAATCAAAAAGCGCAATTCACGATAAAAAGCTAAATCAGAACATGAGAAATCGGTCTGAAAGTCTAAAAATTCGTGAATTGCGCTAATTCTATTTTATCGGAACAACTATCCTCTGACAGCAAATATACGAACGAAGTGAGTATGTTTGCTGTCAGACGAAGTATGAGCAGCTATTCAATATGAATGTGAAAACAATGAGCGCAAGCGAATGTGTTTTCACACAACGGAACATTTTATAGGTTACGCACGATAACACAGTATCTATATTCTCCCCCAAAAATTATTAACCGCCTTGTTTCGTGGAGCTCTCTGCAAAGGGAGAACCAATAAGTGGGAGAGGAGCACTCTGTAACCTATGGACGTGGGCCGTCTCCTCTCCCCCTTAAAGGTTCTCCCTCTGCACTCC
>JBJFFR010000144.1:0-35853 GCA_051891935.1 Oscillospiraceae bacterium | reverse complement strand
CGGATATAATTGATAATATCCTGTTTCATAGCTTCTAAATAGTTATACATAATTTTTACCTCCTGTTTGGTTTTGCGTTTATTTGCGTTTGACTTTTTTTGATTTGTTTGTTATAATGGTTTTGTAAGGGATTTTGTTATGTCCTTTACTGTCTATTATTTTACAATATGTAAAGACTAATTTCAATTCGTGATATGCACAAACTTCTAGTGTAGTTATTGTGCATATTGTACACCTGTATCTAGTGCAACAAAGAAAGTAAATTAAAAGTAAATTACATATATGTAATAAAAATTTTGAAAGTAGTGATAATATGGCAATAGAATATAAAATAGATGTTTTGAAGTCTTTAAAAGAAGCTGGCTATTCATCAGCAAAATTAAGAAAAGATAAAATAATGGGTGAAGCAACAATACAGCGATTAAGACACAAACAAACTGTTTCTTTTGATGTATTGTCAAAATTATGTTATTTGTTGGACTGTGAAATAGGAGATATATTAATATATAAAAAAGACGATACACTAGAAAATAGTGCAGAACTAACAAATGATGATGAATGATATTATTAATTCTGTCAATTGACTACACTAGAAACTAGTGTTATAATATAATCAAGAAATAAATCACAAGCACAAGCTTGTAAAGAAAGGTCTTGATTATATGATGAAATACTTTAACAACTGCAAATCAATCGAGGATGTAAAGAAGCTGTACAAAAAGCTTTGCAAGCAGTATCACCCAGATTTAAACAAGGACGATACAACCGAAATAATGAAGCAGGTGAACGCAGAATATGAAACGGCTTTCAATCGTTTCAAGAACATTCACGAGAGCGCAGACGATAACACAAAGACCTACACAAGCAAGGAAACAAGCGAAACAGCAGCCGAATTTATGGTTATCATTAATAAGCTTGTAACCTGTGAAGGGCTTGAAATTGACCTTTGCGGTCGTTGGATTTGGGCAACTGGTACAACATTCCCACATAAGGACATATTAAAGGGTCTTGGCTTCAGATTTGCAAGCAAGAAAAAATGCTGGTATTGGCACAAAGATGAAGATGCTTGCAGAAGTCGTAAAAATATGAGCCTTGACGAAATCAAAGAAAAATACGGTTGCGAAACGTTCAAGGGCGTATCTGCTCCCAGACTTGCAACAGCATAATATAAACGTGTGGACAGCACCCACACTATAACTAAAAGGGTATAGCCGTTAAAATGGTTATACCCTTTATTTTTGGATTTGGAGCAGGTTTATATATTACTGTAATACTGCTGTAAATGCTTTGTATGGCTTTGTAATTGCTTATGTTTAAATTGCTTTTAAGCGATACAAAGCCGTTGTATGACGTTCTGAACGGCTTTGAAATGGTGCTTTGCTTGTGGTATCGGGAGCAGGTGAAACGGTATATAATAGGGGGTATGGGTGTGTATGGGGATAGGTTTACATTGTTAAAGCCTATTGATTTAGTAGGTATATAGGTAGTAGTTCCATTCTATTCACAAGCGGATTTTTGAGCATCGAAGCGAAAAAAGCTTGACAAACTCTTATGAATACTATATAATAAAAATATAAATTGATTAATAGTATTAATGAAAGGTGATTTTATGTATAAATCTACGGATGATAAAATAAAACAAGAAATAACTGTAATTTGACAAGCAGAACCCTAAAATATTGAAAATCCGTTAAAAAGAGTAAAATAACCGAAAAAGCCGTTGAAATGACGTAAAATAGGCGTTTGAACGGTGTTAAAATTTTTAAAAATGGTGGAAACTCAAAAATTCCGTGTCAACGGAAAAACGAGTTTTCCACCTTTTTTGTTGAAAGCTGTTGTTTGAGACGAATTGCGTTAAAATCCGTTAAAAATGATTTTAATGAACAAGCCGAAAAGTACGCAAAATAGGCATTTGAACGATTAAAACGATTTTTAAAACGTTCAAATGCCTATTTGTTTTTGTGTTGTTACTATTAGATTTTTTTAATGGGAATATGGGAACTAAAATAGCGGTTAATGGGAACCAGTTCCTATTTGTATTTTTTACTGTTTTATAATTTCCGTTGTTCCAAGAACCAGTCCGAAGCACTTGGCATATCTGTCTTTCAATGATATATTCGGGTACCTTTTATTCAAAGAGATCAGCTGACCGTCTCCGAGCTTCTTTATATAGCCTTCGCCGTCTACATCAAAGATCCCTATCTGTCCTATTTCTACGGTTGCCTGAGAACGGACGAGAATATTATCTCCGTCATGAAATTTAGGCTCCATACTGTCTCCGGAAACCGTAAGGACAAAATCCGCTCTTCGGCTTTCCGGTGAATCGGGAACATATACCGTTTTTCCCTGCTCATAGTCTTCCAGATATTCTCCGAAGCCTGCGGATACACGGTTGGAAATATAATAGGTAGGAATGAGCTGGATCGGATCCGGCTCTCTGACCTGCTCCGCATATACCTCTGAAAGTGTTTCTGCTCTGGAAATGAGCTTGACCTGCTCCCGTTCCGGCAGTTTTTTATAATAGATCAGCAATTCCTGCTCGTCATCCGGTAATGACGGGCTTTTTTCTTTGCCTGTGAGCAGGCAATCTAAAGACACGTTAAGTTCAAGTGCTAATTTTGGTATTATATCCGCATTGATCGTTCCGTTTTTCCATGCTGTCATTGCACTTCTGCTTGAAGCAAACTTATCTATAAGTGTAGTAACAGAAATGTTTTTTTCATCACAAACATCTATTAAATTATTGAAAAACGCAGAAAAGTCAAGTGATTTCTGTAATTTTTTTGCCATAAAAACAGCTCCTTATTTGTGCATAGTGACAAATTCTAAAATTAGTACTTATTTTTATTGACAAGTTCTAATTTTGGTATTATAATTTACTTAGTAAACCAAAAGGGCATAGCAATTCCTTGGTTTACAAACACATTGTATCATAAGAAACTTGAAAAAACAATAGAAACGGAGGAAATTTTGATGAAAATCATTATTGAAGGCTCTGCCGAAGAGATCAATGGTCTTCTGGAATCATTCAGTAAAAAGGGCAACTTTAAAAGTGAATCCGCAGAGCCTATGATCGATTTATCCAAGTTATCTGAATGTGCCAAAGATAAACTTGCTAATCCGAGATGTGTTCAGAAAGAAAACATCAGACATGGCAAGGTAACCAACATGGGGCTAAAAATAGGCAAAAAGCTCTATACATTTGGGAATGAATATGATATGTGGAAATTCCTTGGTGAAACAATTACCGTAATAGGTGAAAATGCCTTTGATGTATTTGGTAATAACTTAGGAAAAATCATTCCCATCTGAACGGTTAATCTCTTTATCAATATCATCTAAGAATAATTCGGTTTTTCTGTCAATGTAATCGAAAAAATCTTTCTTCAATTCAAGGTAATCTTCTTTTGATAAAATACCTTTCTTCATTAACATTGATATTAAAACCTGAACCATCGGTTCTTTATTGAATTGCTCATTTTTTATATAATCTTTTAGTAATTCAACTTTTTCTGTATCGGTCATAATTACACCTCATATCATAGGAGAAAAACCAAGAAAGGACTGATAAAATGAATGAACTTGAACGAATCGCCGAGGAGCTTGAAGAGCTGCAGGAGCAGATGGACGATGTAGTTGACAGCCTCGGCAGAATAATCATTGAGATCGCATCGGACAATAAAGAGTTCGTATGCACGGCTTGCTTGAGAACAGCAAAGGAGCTGTATCAGATATTCAAGAGCATTGCCCGTGACGAGGACTGCGGAAGCATCTGCGAACAGTACGCCTACATTACAGGAAGTGATCTCGATGATAATTAATAACAAGGTGTTAGACAAGTATCAAAGCGAATTTGAAAAGAAATTCCATGAACTTGAATCGAATTACAATAGTACCGGATCATTGCATACATACAACACCATGCACAAATATGATGATCTGATACAGATAATCAGACTGGCAAGGCAGCAGCTGAACGGGCGGTGTCATTCCTGTGAAAGACATGACCGCAATATTGATAACGCCATAAAGAAATATGAGATGTATAAAGAAACTGATATGGCAGAGCTTGAAAACTATAACGAATTCATTTCGGAACTCAAAAGCCTAAAATTGTAAAGGAGACATGAATATGAACATTGCAAAAGGCTTCCGCAGCAAGCGTGAAGAATATGATCTGGAGCAGCAGGAGCTTGCGCAGAGAGCAGGTATAAGCAAATCTATGATTTGTGCGATCGAAAAGGGACAGCGTATGCCGTCGCTTGAAACGGTGATCGCAGTTGCCGAAGCTCTGCATTGCTCAATTGATGAGCTGCTTGACCGCAAAGTAAGCTGATAAATCATCGGCTTCATATAAATAAGGAGGAAAATAATATGTACAAAAACCAAATGACCAACATCCCGTCCGAAATTGTCGGAGCAATAAGCAGGAAGCTTGAACCTATCGGTATTCATCCGGTACATATAGCTTACAGCTCTATGCTTGAAAACGATGAGAGCGTTATTACCGTCCTTGTCCGTGAAAACAAGGAGAAGAGCTTTGAAGCCTACGGTGTCGTGGACTTTGACTGCAAAGCAGGAGTTCTTCAAAGATGGACCGAAGCCATGTCTTATCCCGATGCACTCATTGCTATGGGAAACAGGATAAAGGAGTGACAGCGGTTGACCAAGGAGCATTTCAAAAAGTTCGAGTTTGTATCTTGCGAGCTTGATGCGTTGGTGAAAAAGATAAATCCCGATATTCTTTCGCTTACATACAATTACAGCGAATACTTTCCAGCGGAATATGTGAATATCCGTTTTGCCAACGGCTGCACAAAAACTGTCAATGTAACAGCTGACAGCCTGCTTGCGATCGCAAAGGATGTTTTAAAGCATATATAAGTCGAAACAGCGGAGCTTCCGCTGTCCGTTGGAGATGGTCTACCAACGCTGACGAGACAGACCAACAAGGACGGTGATACCAATGACAACAGAACAGTTCCGGGCGGAAATGCTCGGATATGCCTGTGGAGCAGGTAAGGCTCTTATGGAACTCTCGGTAAACCCGGAGGGTATAAAAATAGAGCCGGAACAGGTCAGGAAGAATGCAGCAACCATTCTTACGATCCTGACCGAAACCGAGGATTTCCTCACAAGTCTAAATAAAACAAGTGTTCCGCTCTGATTAATAGTATATCAGAGGTGGAGCAAAAATGCAAGCCTTTTTTCAAAATTTTTTAAGGAGGTTCGGAAATGGAGTATCTTACCGTCAAGGAAGTGGCGGAGCTTAAAGGGTGTTCGGAAAGATATGTCAAAAAGACTATTCAAGAAGGTAAACTTGAAGCTGAACAGACCGTAAATGAAAAGAATCGACCTAAATATCTTATCCCCATTTCCGCACTTCCGCAGGAGCTGCAGAGCAGGTATTACGGAAAGCTTGTAAACGAAGCGCAGCTTTGTTTACCAAAGGTGCAGGAAGAATCCAAGCCGAAAATCAAACATACTAAAATCGTTGTCAAAAAGGAATTCGGACAGTTCAGCGCAGAAGAGCGTGAACAGATAACCTTCTGGACAGATCTGCTCCGTGAATGGCGCATCAGGCGAAGTGAATATTCCAACCTTGCCGAAGGTGATATGTGCTTCATCGCCGAAACCAAGCGTTTGAAGCGAGAATATTTAGCTGAACACGGAATAGCGATAAGCAAGGACATCCTTTACCGCAAATACAAAGCGTATAAGGAAAACGACCTGCAGGGACTTGTTGATAACCGAGGAGCTTGGAATAAGGGAAAGAGCAGTATTCCAAAGCCTGTTCTTGAAACCTTTTACAACCTTTATCTCTGTGATAATGAGCTTCCTGTCCGCGACTGCTACAAGCTTACGCTGACATGGACTGGAGAGCATTACCCGGAATATCTCCCCGACATTGCAAGTGAACGGACATTCAGAAGGCAGATAGACACGCTTCCCGAAGCTGTGGTCAAATTCTTCCGTAAATCCCAGAAGGAATGTGTGGATGAATGTCTGCCGTATATCGAAAGGCTTTATGAAGATATTGAAGCCAACGATGTATGGGTTGCGGACAACCACACATTTGACTTTGTGACCCGAACAGATGACGGCGAACGGAAACACCGCTTGTATATCACGGGAATACTGGATGCCAAAACAGAGGCTCTTGTCGGTTGGAACATTACCGAAAACCCATCTTCACATTCTACGGTGCTTGCACTCCGACACGCAATAATGCGCTGCGGAATACCCAAGATACTGTATGTTGATAACGGTACCGAATTCCTTACGCACGACATCGGCGGAAAGGGACACAGAAGCCGCAAAAGTCAGGAAAACATACCGAATCCGCCCACTATACTGGACAGACTTGGTATCAAAATGGTGAACGCTCTCGTCTGCAACGGACGTGCAAAGCCTATCGAAAGAATGTTTTTAACGCTTAAAAACACCATTTCAAGGACTATGGCAACATTCACGGGCGGCAATATAATCGAACGCCCGGAAAGCCTCAAGTATCAGCTGAAGCATGGATATGTGCCTTACGACTGCGAAATCAGAGAAAAGATAGATATCCTGCTGGACGGACAGTACAACTGCTCCGAGTACGGCGGATATGAAAAGCAGTTCAAGGGAATGAACCGCTGCGAAGCTTGGAGCAAGTCCATAAAACGCAGAACGCTACGAATGTGCGATGAATCCACGCTGAATTTACTGCTCATGCGATCGACAAGGTATCAGAAAGTCCGTGAAAACGGAGTGTATGTTACCGTATCCGGTGAGAAGCTTTGGTACAACAGCGGTGAAGACAGCTGGCGTTGGGTCGGTCAGGAAGTATATGTACGATATGATCCGTCAGACCTTGAATATGTGCGCATCTATGATAAGGAAGATACCTACATAGGCAACTGGAAAATGGATCTCAGCATATTTGTTGATTACATTACCAGCAATAATGAAGACATTGCAGCTCGTCAGGCACTCGTTGCCCGTCAGATACGAAAGATCAAAGAGTGCGGAGCAGAGCTTATGGGCGATGCAAAGATCGATGCTCTTGCACTTGCGGTTGCAGAAGCTCATAAAAACATTGATAAGGCTCAATTCAAAGCGCCTACCTGCATAGAGCCCGTTACTATAAAGGAATCTGCAAAGAAAGCTGCAGGTGCGGAGGAGCTTGATATTGACCTTGAAAAAATGGCGGAAAGAGCCGCCAAGAGAAAAATATCATATCAATTTGAGGAGGAATAATTATGTACAGCAGCGAATACCAAGCTGTCATTGACAAGCTGAATGAATTCATAGCGGAGCAGCCCAGTCAAGAAGAGGCTGCGAAGATCCTCGGAATATCATCTTCCATTCTTACTCCGATCAGAAAGGGTACATATAAGGGAGATACCGATAAGTACATCCGCAAAATGGCTGATTACTTCAATCTTAAGGCAGATTTCAGCGATACATACCATGAAATTGAGTATGCAAACACCTCGATTTCCAAGAAGGTTTACGACACGATCAGAATATGCCATGTAAAGGGCGGACTTGCGGTGTTCGCAGGTGATGCAGGCATAGGAAAGACGAAAGCGGCACAGAAATATGTTGCCGATAACCCCAACAGCGCAGTATATATCGCCTTAAATCCTTGTTTAACCTCAATAAAAAGCACTTTAAAGATCCTTGCAAACGCTATTAATGCTCCGACGTCATCCACGCTGGACGATATGTGGATGAACATTGTAGGAAAGCTTGCAGACGGAATGGTGCTTATCTTCGATGAAGCGCAGCACCTTCCGATTAAAACGATCGAAACACTTCGTTCCTTCTCCGATTATTTTCGTGACAAAAATCAGACGCTTGGAATTATGTTTATCGGAAACAATGAAACTGTCCGCAGGCTCGGCAGCAACCGAAAAGCGGAATTCGCTCAGATAAACAACCGAACCAAACAGACAAGGATGTGCAGCACAAAGAAAATAAAGCGTGAAGACATTATGCTGCTGTTCCCTATTCTTGCCGATAAAAACATGGAGGCGGAAATAGATTTCTTGTGGCAGATCTCACAGACCCAGCAGGCGATCAGAGGTGCGGTCAATCTCTTTTCCAATGCTTACGACAACGGAAAATATGATCTTAAGGGACTTGTTTCTATGGCAAAGTTTATGGAGCTTGACCTTGCCGGACTTGATATCAGGACGTTGAAGGAGGCAGTATAATGAGCAAAACAATAAGACCAAGCCGCCCGACAAGGCGTCAGAAGGAAATAATCGACAGCCTAAGGCTTGTGGTAGATCATTACCTCGTCTGCTCCGAAACGGAAAACACGATCACTCTGTACAACAAACACACGGGTAAGACCATTACCCGTTACAAAAAGGAGAATACGAAATGAAAAAGCTTGATAAGATCGTCCGCAGCATACTTTTAATGCTGCTGGGCGCAATGATATACGGTTTCATCGGAGCGGCTGCGGAAGCCTACGGCAGCCGCACTCCCGGCAACATCGGCGGTGAAGTTTTTGTACTGCCGCTTATGGCTTTGCTTGTATGGCTCGGGTGGCAGATCAGAGCAAATGTACATAAATAAAGAGCAGTTCGCTGCTCTTCCTTAATGCGGCTCGGTGCATTTGTACTGACGGGTGACAAGTCCCTAACGCAGAGTCAAGGAAAAATCACAGAAAGGGTCTGATATTATGACAAAAGCAGTTGTAAAAAAGAAAAAGAAAATCGATGTTAAGCATCTTACAGAGCTTATCAGAGACATCAAGAGCATCGAACAGACTAAGAAGGAGCTTGAAGCTCAGGCGGAAGCGGCTAAGGCTGAAATCAAAGAGGTCATGGTTTCAAACGGTCTTGAAGAGATGGATATCGATGTTTTCACAGTCAGATACAAGAAGGTCGTTACAGAACGTGTGGATTCCAAGAAGCTTAAAAAGCTTGAACTCGATCTGTATGACAAGTATGCTGTACAGAACGAAACAATGAAGTTTACGATCACCTAATAAAATAAAAACGGGCAGGAGCGATCCTGCCTGTGCTGCATAACCGAAAGGAAGGTGAACTCAATGACAGCACAGGAAAGAAAATCAATTTTCGCCTTTTGCCGTGAGCTTGGAATGAGTGACGATGACCGCCACGCTCTGATTTACAGCATCACGGGAAAGGAATCCACGACAGAGCTTACTCCCGGCGAAACAAAATCGGTCATACATGAGCTGACGGAACGCTTGAAGCTTAAGAACCGTACCAAACCGCTTGAAGAAAGAAAACCGAGAGCTTACAGACCAAGGGTACCGGGAATGATGACACCCGAACAACAGTCCCTTGCATGGAGGCTTGTATATCGACTTATGGAGCTGGACGGCGTTGCGGCGGATAAGAGTATGGCAGGGAAAAGAATGGCAGGTGCAATTCGTAAGGAATTGGGCATTACAACCGTTGAAGGGGAACACATCTTTGAATGGGTAAATTTTGAAAATGGTGCAAAGCTCATCGAGAAGCTGAAAATGTATGTACGGTCTGCAGAGCGGCGTGTGAAAAGGACGGGAAGCTGATGGAACAGTTCACAGACGAGCAGGTTCAGAAAATTCTCTGTCTTGCCGCACGCCGCAAGGTTCTGATCCTTACGGTAAGGGACAGGACGGCTGTAGGTCTTAAAGACAGCATAGTAGACTATATCTATCGGCACGGTATGGGCAATGTTCTCCAGAGGTTTCAGCCGGAAAGGGGAAAGATCTTCTTTAAAGGGGCATTTGAAAACATTGCGGTGATGACAGTCGACTGGTGGAACAGGCACGCAGGCTGTGCTCTTTATGTTTTTGACGGACTGGTTTTTGTAACAAATCGGTGCATTACGGATATAAAGCACATAAAGGAAAAGCCGAGGGCGGTTACGGAGATATGGGCGGAATGACCTGCGCTTACCCATGCGGAGATTGTCCCTGCAATACTTGCCGGCTCAATGTTGAAGCAAGCTTTGATATAAAGCGTGCCGATGATGCGTATTGTTACAACTGTGAGGACTGCTGCTACATGATAGGCAGCAGTCCAAAGTCCCGGTATCGAAAGAAAGAATACGACGAATGCAGCGAGTACAGAAACGGTGCTGCAATAAAAATGAAAAGAGGTAATCAATATGGAAAATAGTCAAGAAAGAGAACAGAAAACCCTAACCTTTATCATTGCTTTGAGCGATGCGTATAAAAACGAAGACGACAGAGAACTGAATTGTATGTCCCCGATAGAAATATCCGAAAACGGAGATATGACAGAGGATATTTTTTGTATGCTGAATGCAATACACGCAATGCTTATAAAAATAATGGGTGATGAGGATATGGATCTGCTTGATACGTTAGCTGTTCTCAATAGGGTCGTATTTCAGTTTTCGGAGAAAGAGGAAAAAAACAATGACAGCTGATGATTGGAAGGTGGCAGAAACAAAGCTTACACCGTTTGGATATGCTGAATTTCTCATAGATGGATATAATGTCAGTGTGGCACTAAGACCCCAATCAAAAACAAAGTTTGTATATATGGTATTTGTTGACGGAATTTTCAAGGGTGAATGGCTGATCAAAGACTGCGAGATTCGTAGAAGATTCTGTTATGAGGGTAAGAAAAGTATTCTGACGGGAAAGCAAAAAGCAGACTTTATAAAGCAGTTTGGGAAACGGGAATATAACCGTTTTATAAAAGAAAATTCCAAAATGATGAATTATAAGTATTACCTGCCATATTTCGGATCGTTCCGAACGCTGAAATCACATTTTATCAAAAATAACAAGTCAATCACGCTTGTAAAATAGCAAGAAAGGATGAACGCAATGAGCCTGCTTGATAACCTTGAAATAGAAGACCTCGATGCCGATCAGCGTGAGCTTGCAGAGTGCATAGGTATTGAAGCGTACAAAAAGCTGGTCAAAAACTATGCAGGCTCATTCATTTATGTCTGCAAGCCCGATACCCTAACTTCAAACCTTAGAAATGAGGAAATACGGCGCAAATTTAACGGGTATAACTACTCGGAGCTTGCCCGGGAATATAATCTTGCAGAGGTATCTATACGGCGTATCGTTTCCCCGGTAATTGCCGAGGTAAAGTCTGCACCGCTTCCCGGACAGATCTCATTCTTTGACGAGGACATAAAAATTTAATTATCATAATTTTTTCTCATGTGAAAATGGATATGTAATAAATAATAGTGTATAGTTAAGCTGTAAGGTTTGACTGTACACTATTTTTTTATGGGGTGGGACAAAAAATGACGATCGATATTACTACTGTTTTATCCATATATTCCGGAGTGCTGACGATACTGATCGGCGTGATCGGATTCTTTCTTACAAGAACGTTCAAGGAACTCGACAACAAGGTATCTTCCAAGGAGTTTGAGGTCGCCAAAAAGGATATTGAGAAAAACACCGAGGATATACGCCGTGTCAAGGACAACTATCTTACCAAGGACGACTACTTTCGTGAACAGGCTAAGGTAGATAAAAAGCTTGACAGCATTATGGAAATACTGATGGAATTAAGTAAAGGAGGCAACGCCTAATGAATCCCGAAGCAATGATGAAAAAAGCTCGTGCGGCAGATTTTGTGGAGAATAACGGCAAAGTCCTTCGGGGTATTAATATGCTCCGCATCGACTACAATAAGCTTTCATCCATACGCTCGGCTCTTGGAATAGACAAGGACGAATATGCGGACAGCGTGAACTATCTCATAGAATCGGGATATATCCGCATACGTCACATTGACAGTCAGAAGGCGGTGGAGCTTGCCGATTATCCCATGGACGAGATCGAGGGCAAGCTTACGCAGAAGGGCATACAGCTGCTTGCAGGCGTTATCGATGATCCGTGCGTTACCGTTTAAGGCGGTGGAATATGGGACGAAGAAAACATTCAAAAATTGACCTGCTCGCTCCCGAAGTAAAGGCAGAAGTCGAAAGCATGATAACTTCCAACAATTTTACATACAAGGAAATTGTTGAATACATAAGGGACACAACGGGAACGCAGATATCACAGCAGGCGGTTTTCCGATATGCAAAGGGTCTTTGCGAATCGCTTGAAAGCATACGGATAGCGCAGGAAAACTTCAAGGCTATCACGCAGGAGCTTAACCGAAATCCTAACCTTGATACGACAGAGGGCATTATACAGCTGCTGTCGCATTTGCTTTTAAACTATGTTCAGAACCTTTCAGAAGAAGATCTGCAGAATGCCGATCCGATGAAGGTCATGAAACAGGCTTCCGAACTTATACGAGTTGCATCATACAAGCGCAACCTTGATATCAAAAACAAGGAGCTTACGGAAATGGGCTTTGACGCGGTCAAGAGCAAAGTTTTTGACGCTATGGCGCAGGACAACCCCGTACTTTACAAACAGCTTTCGGATTATCTTAATGATAAGACAGCTGACTTCGGAGGCGGTCAGGAATGATATATGTTGTTTTTGTGCAGCCTTCCAAGGAAATGAAAGTCCGTGCAGAGCTGGAGCGCAAAGGCTTTGAAGCCTATGTTCCGAGGCGTGAGCTTCTGATACACAAGTCGGGATTATGGACAAAGATCATAAACATTATCTTTCCGGGATATGTTTTTGTTGATATGGAATACAGTCCTCGGAATCATATAGCTATAACTCATACAGATAATGTTTTGAGGATCCTCGGAACGCCTTCTCCGCTTTCGGAAGATGAAGCTTCGGTCATGAAGTGGCTGTTTAATGGCGGAAACATCATAGAAGAGTCAACAGCTCTGATAGACAGCAACGGAAACTGTGTAGGCTTTGAAGGTTTCCTAGAAGGCTATGACGATAGAGTGACCTATTTCAACAGGCGGCAGAAAAAAGCTACTGTTGAGGTCAAATTCGGCGGCAGAACACATAAAGCTAATCTCGGTATAATCTTAAAATCGGCTGATACCACCGGTCAGGGTTGATTCGTTCCCCTGCTCGGCATTAGCTGTAAATATGCTGTTTAACGGACGGGTAAATGAGCCTGAACCGAATGGCGAAGCATACCCTAAAGAATACACCCGTTAAAAACGCGTTAAACAGCGTTAAAGCAACGTTTTAAAGAATGATTTGATAAACTGTACCCTAAAATCAAAAACGGCTCTGAGGGCGTTTGTTTAGCTCTCAGGGCGTTTCTTCATTTTAGGAATTCGGAGGTGATAATATGAGCTTAAATCCGGTAGCTAAAGAAAGCCTTGCAGCATTGGCAAGTGCTTTGGATCAGCATAAAGACAACGAAAATACAAGCGGTCAGACCGTGGCAGATTTTGTGAACGAGCTTCTTTCGGAACCCGACAGAAAAAAGCGGAAGCAGATGATGAAGGATTTTTCCGCAAGGCGTGCGGACGTTGCAAAATTTATCCGGGATAACGAGGATCTCATCAACGCCGAGGCTGAAATGGCTCTGGTCGCTGCAGCTGTCGGAACTACCGTTACGGAAAAGGAGATCTCCTACAAGGGCGGCAGGCGCACCGTATCCACCAAGCGAAAGCATATTCCGCCGAATGTCGGGGCTTTGAATTTGTATCTTAAAAATAAAATGCCGGATAAGTATTCGGATAAGCCGCAGACGGAACCCGAATTTGAGGACGTTTCCGATGTTGAGGAGGAGATCTATGGCGACAGTTAAGAAATGCAAGCGCAAAAAGACTATACCGTATAAATTCGGGGACAAGCACAAGGCATACATACGGCGCTGCCTTGAATGCATGATAAACGTAGCCGAAGGTGCTGTTCGTGCCGGAAAAACGGTAGACCATATCATGGCATTCTGCAAAGCATTGAAAACAACTAAAGATAAGATCCATCTTGCATCAGCTTCAACGGTCGGCAATGCCAAGATCATTCTCGGCGACTGCAACGGCTTCGGTATTGAGCATTATTTCCGCAATCAATGCCGTTGGGGAAAATATAAAGGCAACGAAGCTCTTATCATAAAAGGTCCGGACACGAACTACCGTGAGCGAATTGTCATTTTCACCGGTGCCATGATGGAAAACAGCTTCAAGTCCATTCGAGGAAACTCCTACGGAATGTGGATAGCTACGGAGATAAATCTCCATGCGAAAAGCTTTGTGCAGGAAGCCTTTAACCGTACCATTGCGGCGATCGACCGTAAAATATTTTGGGATCTTAACCCCGATAACCCTAAATCATGGATATACACGGAATATATTGATAAATATGCCGTACAAAACGAGGCAGGAACATTCCTCGGCGGCTACAACTACGGGCATTTTACCATTGATGACAACGTTAATATCACCGATCAGCGAAAAGCGGAGATAAAATCGCAGTATGATACGTCGACTATATGGTATAAGCGTGATATTCTCGGTCTGAGGATCCCTGCGGAAGGCATTATCTTCGAGTCCTTTGCGAATAATACCGTCGCATATATAGTTGACAGCATAGACAAGAACCGAATCACGTCTATACAGATAGGTATCGACTTCGGCGGCAACAAATCCAAGACCGTATTTGTCGCCACGGCATTTCTGGAAGGCTTCAGGCAGCTTGTTGTAATAGCCGACCGAAAGATCGAGGGCGGCAAGGGTGAGATAAGCCCCGAAACGATATACAGCGAGTTTATTGCTTTTGTAAAAGCTCTTTATCAGCGTTTTAACCCTATTTTAATAAAATACGCATGGGCGGATAACGAAAACCAGACAGTTATAAACGGTCTGCGCTTTGCCTGTCAAAAGGCAAGGCTGTTCTTAAAGATCGCCGACTGTTACAAAGCTCCGAGAAATGACCGTATTTCCGCCTTGTCGTCCCTTATGGCACAGGGCAGATTTTATGTCATGAAAAACTGCTCGAATGTTATCGGCAGCTTGTCAGAGCAGATATGGGATCCCAAGATAACGGATAGGGACGAACGTCTTGATGACGGTACCTGCGATATTGATACCGCCGATGCACTTGAATACAGCTTCAGTAAATTCATAAAGCCGCTGCTTGCGGCAGGAGGTGAAATAAATGAACAGCGAAATAATTAACTATCTTAACAAAAACTGCGGCTGCAGCCTAAGCGGTGATTACTATAAAAACATAGACGAATGGCGCAGCTGGTGGGCAGGCTTTCATGAACCCTTTCACCGCATTAAAACTTCCAACGGAAAAGAGAGAAAAAGCCGTGATATGTACACCATGAAAATGGCAAAAAAGGTCTGCGAGGACTGGGCAAGCATTCTCATCAATGACAAAACCTCTATAAATATTGATGATGACCGCAGCGAAAGGTTTATTGTCGGAGATACGGAAAACGGCGGAGTGTTCGGCAGCAACAATTTCTGGAACGAAGCAAACGGACTTATGGAGCGAATGATGTGGTCGGGAACGGCTGCGATCGTTATACGTCTGAAAAACGCTTCCGTAAACGCTGACGGAACGTTTCGCCTTGATCCCGAAACGAGGATAGACCTTAACTATATCGACGCAGATATGATAATCCCTCTTACCTGCGACAACGGCATAATAACCGAGGCGGCGTTCTGCTCCGAGCTTTGCATTCACGGCAAAAACCGCATTTACCTTGAGATCCACCGCCTTGACGGTAAGGAATATATTATTGAAAACCATATTTTTAAAGCAGAAAGCGACAAAGCAATACTCATTGAAGACGAGCTTCCCGAAAGCGTTCCGAAGGTCATACGGACAGGCTCTGACCGACCGTGGTTTTCGATATGCAAGCCTGCAGCGGTGAACCCATTACCCAAAAGCAACGGTCTTGGCTGCGCTGTTTTCTGCAATGCCATAGACAACCTTAAGGGCGTTGACCTTGCTTACAATAACTTCAATTCGGATATATGGCTGGGGCAGAAGAAGGTGTTCCTGAGCAAAAGCCTTATGTCCGATATGATAGGCGGTGAGCCGATCGCTCCCGATGATGTTAATCAGCAGCTGTTCTGCTATGTTGCAGAAAGCATTGGCGACGATACCGGCAAGCCGCTCGTTCAGGAGCATAACCCCGACCTGCGCATTAAAGATAATGCGGAAGCAGTTCAGGCACAGCTTGATTATCTCAGCTTCAAGGTAGGCTTCGGAACAAAGCATTATCAGTTCAACAGCGGTTCTATCGTAACTGCAACGCAGTACACAGGCGACAAGCAGGAGCTGCTCCAGAATGCGCACAAGCATTTTATTCATGTAGAAAGCTTTCTGCACGGTCTTGTTAAAACGCTGCTTTGGATAGGTCATAATTACATAGACAGCGAGGTCAATGCAGACGCTCAGGTCACGGTCATATTCGACCAGTCGCCGCTTATTGACGAAAATGCCGAGCGCATGAGAGATCTGCAGGAGGTCAGGGACGGCATAAAGGCAGCTTGGGAATACCGTATGAAATGGTACGGCGAAGCCGAAGAAAAAGCCAAAGCTATGATAGCGGAGATCTCCGGGGAAGGTACCGAATTCACCGATGACGAGCTTATGGGCTTCGGGGACGGAGGATAAAGGGGGCGGATTGAATGCTAACGCCGAATCAGCTTGACAAGCTGCCCGAGCCTGTGGTACAATTGATGTCAAAGCTGCAGGATGAGATCATCTCCGATATCTGCAGGCGCATCACAAAAGCGAACTACCTTACACCCACAGCCGAATGGCAGCTGTACAAAGCAAATCAGCTTACGATCTCCGCCCGTGAGGTCAAGCGCAGGATCGCCGCCAAGCTTAAGGTTCAGGAAAGCACCTTAAAGGAGATCTACACGGACGCAGTTAAAACGGCTATCCGTGAAGATGAGGTAATATACAAGGCGGCTATCGCCGAGGGGATCCTCTCGGACAACTACCGTGAAAAGCTGACGAATTACACCCGTTCCAAGGCGTTTTCCGATGTTCTCAAACGTGGTTTAAAGAACACAAACGGCTTGATGCGGAACTTGACGAACTCGGCGGCTGCAGCGGCGAACAGACAGCTTTCGGACGCTCTTGACCTTGCGTATCTCAAATGTGCAAGCGGAGCGTTTACACCGCAGGAGGCAATTTTTGAAGCTGTCCGAAAACTTGGACAGGACGGACTCAAATGCGTAAGCTATGAATCGGGTCGCACCGATCAGCTTGACGTTGCCGTGCGGCGTGCGGTCGTTACGGGTATCGGCAAGACCTGCTGCGATATGCAGCTTGACCTTGCAAAGGAAATGGACTGCGAGCTGGTGGAGGTTTCCTCGCATCTTGGCGCACGTCCATCTCATGCCGAATGGCAGGGTCAGATATACTCCCTTAAAAAGGGACATCCGAAGTATCCGTATTTCTACGATGCAACGGGTTACGGCACGGGCGACGGCTTGGGCGGCTGGAACTGCAGGCACTCGTTCTTCCCATACTTCGAGGGGCTTTCAACGGCTGCGAACGCACCGACCTTTTCAAAGGCTGAAAACCTTGAAGAATACAAAAACACCCAGAAGCAGCGAGCTTATGAGCGCAGCATAAGGAAAAGCAAGCGTGAGCTTTCGGCTCTGGACGGTGCAAGGTCGGCAACAGAGGATCCCGTTCTCAAGGCAAAGCTTGACCGTGAGTTTGAGCGAAAGTCCGTTACTCTGAAAAAACGTGAAGCACGGCTTGCGGAGCATATAAAGGCGACGGGGCTTCTTCCCGATAATTCCCGTGTTCGGGTGGACGGGTTTGGTAAGAGCGTTTCGCAGAAGGCGGTTTGGGCTGTCAAAAGAACAGCTACACCTGAACAGAGCTTTTCAGATGGTGTTAAAAAAGCTAAAGAATTGGCTGATGTTTTCAAGGGCAAAATTACGTCTGTTAAGTATTCAAAACTTCCTACAGAGTTCAGAGATCGCTTTGAAAGACAACTAAAAAATTGTGATCCTAATATAAGAGATTTATTGAAAATTTGGTCTGCTAATGCAGATATAAAACTATCAGATGTTCAAATTTCATTTTATGCCAAGGGCGTGGATTATATTGAGATAAATCCTAACCGAGAGCCTGCAACTTTAGCACATGAATTATTCCATAGGATAGATTTTAAAAACGGGATTACAAAGAATCCATTATACGAATCAGCTCTGAAAAAAGACTATCAATCTATTTGCAAAGCAAGTAATGATAATGTTATACAGTATCTGATGTATAAATATCCGACTGCATTTACTACGGATTCAAAAGGAAACCCGATTTTAAAAGAAAAATATAATGGTATTTCCGATATCTTCAGTGCAGTAACACAAGATGATGTTAGATTAGGTTTTCACCATAAAAAAAGCTATTGGCAAGAAGAATCACGGCGTTGTGCAAGTGAATCATGGGCGAATTATGGATATATAAAATACAATAACGATGCAGAAGTAGTTAAAATGTTTGAGGAATTATTCCCAACATTCAATTATTATGCTAAAAGGAAGGTGGAGAAATTATCAAATGCTGGGATGGAAAGGTAAGTATGATGATAAAATGAAAAAGTTATTCTGGGCGTATAATGACAAATATGGATGCGATCCAGATACTTATGCCGAAATAGCATACGAACTTATGACATACGAAGAGTTTTCAAGATACATAAAAGAATGTCTTGAAAAAAATGTTGAAATACCCGATGTTATTCCAAAATATAAAGCACTCTGAATAGGGTGCTTTTAATTTTATCCGAAGGGAGCTGATGCAAATGTATTATGGAATGTTCGATTTGAAATTGTTTACTCCTCATCCGGATTTTGGCTGCTATGTTGAATATGTGCAGCGCAGGAAACGCCACCGTAAAAGGCGGAACAGACAATATGGGAGATAACGTTTTAATACCGTATAAACACACTTCAAACACTTTTTAAGGGTGCTTATATTTTTACCCAAAAGGAGAGAATGATATGAAATATGTAAAAAGACCCGTTGAGGTCGAAGCCGTACAGTGGACAGGAGAAAACACGGAAGAAATTCTTGAGTTCACAAACCACACCGCAAAAGCCGCAGGAAAAATCATTGAGATTCCCACGCTTGAGGGAACGATGAACGCAAGTCCCAACGATTACATTATCAAAGGCGTTTACGGTGAATTTTATCCCTGCAAGCCTTATGTTTTTCGTGAAACCTACGAAAAATATGATGATGGCATTGATATTTCCGTGAAAAAGCAGTACATAAATCAGCCGAGAGCCAAAGAAAAGCGTATCATTTCCTGCAAAAAAATAAAAAAGGCTGTAATTGTTTGTAATGAAGGAAAAACACGGCTTTATATAAATAGCAAGGAAATCACCGATATTTTTGAGCTGTATTTTTCTCATGACGCTTCAAATGATAACGATCCAAAGCTGACATACACAGCCATGGTTGAAAATATGCTTTAACACCGTAAAAACGCACTTCAAACACCGTTTGAAGCTGCTTTTTTTATACCATTTTTTAAGGAGGAAAAACAAATGAAACTTGAAGAATTAACCAAGCTCGGCATACCCGAGGAAACCGCCAAGCAGGTCTTAGCTCTGTCGGAGCAGGAGCTTGCGGCGGAAAAAAGCAAGCTGACCGACAAGGAAGCAGAGCTTGCAATGGCATCGGATAAGATCAAGGAGCTGACCGAAGTCGTTAAGAAGTTTGACGGCGTGGACGTTGACAAGCTTAAGGCTGACGTTGCGGAAGCTAACAAGAAGCTTGCCGATGAAACGGCTGCATTGAAGCTCGACAACGCTATTGCTCTTGCCCTTGCCGACAGCGGCGCACTCGACAAGGATATCGTCAGAGGTCAGATTGACAAGAGCATCGTTAAGCTTGGCGATGACGGAAAACTCATCGGATTTAACGAACAGCTCGACAAGCTCAAGACCGATAAGGCGTTCCTGTTCGGAAATTCCGAACAGCCTGCAGAAGGCGCAAGGATCGATACCGGACTGGATCACAGCAAAGCTGCAGGAGATTCCGGCAGCGAAACATTAGCCGGTGCGCTCAAAGACCATTTTAAAGTTTGATAAAAAATAGGAGGAATATATTATGGCTATTACACTTGCTGAAGCAAAAGCAACTATGGACGACAAGGTGGACAGAGCGGTCATCGACGAATTCCGCCGTGAATCGCTTCTGCTCGACAGGCTGATTTTCGATAACTCTGTTTCCCCCGGAACGGGAGGCTCTACCCTTACTTACGGATATACACGTCTGGAAACGCCGGCAACAGCTTCGACTCGTAAGCTTAACAGCGAATATACGACGAACGAAGCAAAACGCAAAAAGTGTACTGCCGACCTCAAGGTATTCGGCGGCGCATTCGGCGTTGACCGTGTAATTCAGGATACCAGCGGCAGCCTTAACGAAATGCAGTTCCAGCTTGAACAGAAAATCAAGGCTGCACGAAACTATTTCCATTACCTTACTATCAACGGCGATTCGGCGGTAAACGAAGATGAGTTTGACGGTCTTGACACGATACTTACCGGAGCATCTACGGAATACAAGGAAGCGCTTGGCTTTGATCTGTCCACATCTGCAATGATCGATACAAACTACAAGAGTTTTCTTGATATTCTTGATAACTTCCTCAGTGGACTGGACGGCAAGCCTGACGCATTGCTCGGCAGCTCCAAGATGATCAACCGCATTCAGGCTGTTGCACGCCGTGCCGGATATATGACTCGCAGCGAGGACAGCTTTGGTCGTCCGGTAGAGGGATACAACGGCATCTCCTTTATTGACCTCGGCAAATATTACAACGGTTCCAATACTGTTGATGTTGCGGCATCGTATTCTGCAGAGATCAAGGGATCCCCGACAGACGGTCTTTGCGACCTTTACGCCGTTAAATTCGGTCTGGACGGCTTCCATGCGGTATCTCCTTCCGGAAATAAGATAATCAAAACTTATCTTCCCCGAATGGAAGATCCGGGAGCCGTTAAAAAGGGCGAAGTCGAGCTTACTGCTGCTGTTGTTCTTAAAAACAGCCTTAAAGCCGGCGTTATGCGTGGACTTAAGATCCAGTAATATGATAGGAGGATAATTCTATGGGATTTACTGTTTCAATGGCTTCCGGTTTCTCCGGGGTACACATGGGACTTGTCTTTACCAACGGAACGGCGCGTACAAATGACGCATTTCTTGCGACACGTTTGCGCAGCAAGGGATATGCGGTCGAACGCGATCCCGATGAAGCTGCTGATTATACAAATACTGATGCTGATGATGCAGCTCCTGCCGCACCCGATCTTGAAAGCCTTACGGTAGCACAGCTTAAAGATCTTGCGGCAGAGGACGGTATTGATCTCGGCAAGGCAAAGACCAAAGCCGAAATAATTGCCGCTTTTAACGAAGCAATGGAGTGATGAATATGGCATACGCCGATTATTCTTTTTACAAAAGCATCTATAAAGGAAACAAACTCTCCGAAGCCGACTTTGATCGGCTTTCGGAGCGTGCTTCCGACTATATCGACAAGCGCACGGACTATGTGCTGTGTAAATCGGGAATTCCACCCGATATGGATATACGGATAAAGAAAGCCTGCTGCGCTGTTGCGGAAACATATAAGTCCTGCGAATCGGGAGGAGTAAAGCTGTCCGAAAGTGTGGACGGCTACTCCGTTTCCTACGCTGCATCAGAGCATAGGACGGCGGATCAGCGGCTTGACGATGATGTTCAGCTCTACATTGCCGATCTTGTCAGGGCGGTGAAGTGGATATGATCAATAACGCAAGCTGCACCCTATACAACACGCTCGAAGACGGCACATATAAGCGTACATATCTTCCTGCGGTTTTCTGGCGTGATATCAAAGCCGAGGAGATAAAGAAGTACGGTGCAGAGAACGCTTCGAGCGTTTCCGTTATGATATTTGCCGATCAGCTTCACGATTATGTTTCCCCTGCCGATTTTTCGGGAGAAGGCTGGACGGCGGACACACGGAACGACACCTACATCGTCAAGGGCGAATGTAACATTGATATTTCGGACGGGATCTCCGTGCTTTATGAAAACTGCCGTGATGTTTACAAGGTCAGCTCGGCTGTCGAAAATCTCTACGGCAGTCCCGAGCTTTGGCACGTCAGAATCGATGGAAAATAATGTTTAAGATAAAATCTACCGAGCAGCTCCTTCGGGAACGAGGACTTAACAAGGGCGGAAAGGTTCAGAAATTCATCGACAGCGAAGTTATCCGCTGCATGGATCCTTTTACACCTTTCCGCAAGGGCGACCTTATAAAATCTGCGATACTCGGAACAGTCATCGGCTCGGGACTGATAAAGTATGTCGCTCCATACGCTCGCAGGAACTACTATGAAAACGCAGGCAGAGGTACGGAGGGAATCCAAAAAGGCGGCAAGCGTGGACGCAAATGGTTTGAGCTCATGAAGCCTGTACACCTTCCTTCGATACTTGACGGAGCGGCGAAGATCGCAGGAGCAAAAAGGAGGAAATAATGGCAGACAGCATCATTTCTGGGATAAAGGAATACATAAACGGCTGCAAGGAGCTTTCCGGCTTCAAGGTCAATAAGCGGTATATTGACTGGACAGACGATTCTCCCGATAATTTTGGCATCATGCCCGACGGTGAAAAAACTGTCAAAAAGTTTATCACAGGCGGCGGAAAGATGCAGTACAATTTTACGCTGTACATCAAACGTCTTTCCACAGACGATGCGGTTCGGCTTAAAAACGCAGAACTGCTTGAAAAGGTTCAGCGTTGGTGTGAGAAAAACAACCTTGAAAAGGTATTTCCGCAGCTGCCAAGCGGCTGCACACCTACCAAGATAACCGCAGAAAACGCAATGCTCATCGAGCAGGGCAAAAATAACAACACATATCAGATACAGTTTACGCTGATCTACACAAAAGGAGGAAACTAAATGAGCTTATACGAAGTACCCAAAGACGTCAATATTGAAGCAACCGCACAGAGAACCGATGTTCTTCACTTTATGAACGTTACCGACATGGTTGAAAGTCCTGTGGAGGGTGAAGCATATTACCAGCAGCTCGGTGCAGGTTTTACGGCTATGACAGAATCGCCGAATGCACAGACAAAGGAAAGAAAATATATCAACGAAAAGTCGAGCAGAAAGAATATCACAAGCTATGCTCCGAATTATGCTTTTGAAAATCTGCTTATGTTTAAAAATCCTGCAATACGCAAGATCTATAAGATCTACAAGCATCGCAAAACGGGAAACGATGCAGTCGTTGAAATGGTAAGCGTTGACGCATTTGAAACCGCAAAGGGCGGTTATTTTCCTGCATACAAAGGCAAATATGCCGTTGAAGTATCATCCTGCGATGATGATGACGATATGATCATCAAGGGTAACCTTAACGGTCAGGGTGATGAAGAAATCGGCTGGTTTAATCCTACCGAAGGTAAATGGTCGGATAAGGATCCTTCAGAGTTGGCGGCATCACAGTCCGATACAAAGACTGCGGAAGAAGCTTCTTCTGATAATTCGGAGCAGTCCGATTCGACTGTAACGGAAACAGGAACAGATGAAACTGAAAATACTTAAACGGAGGTAAAAAAATCATGAAATCCAACACTAACAGCATTACCATGAAAAACGGAACCGTGAAGTCGGGCGAATTTACATATTGCCGCACCCCGAGGGTGCTTAAAGCCTATGGCAGTGAGTACACAATTCCTGTGAGAACAACAGAATTTGAGGAAAAGCTTGCGCAGGCAAAAAATACTATTTCCGAGACTGTAACGGCTTCCGATTCCGTTTCCGCTATCCGTGAGGGAATTTCGCTCTTCATCGGCGCAGATGAAGTTGAAAGAATTTTCCCGAAAGACAAGCTTATGGAAATCGACATTGACGAAATTCTCTCGTTCTGGTACGCTCTGAATTATGAATTCAACGCAGCGCAGAACGAGCTGATTGCGAAATACAGACCTGCTCCGAGCATAAGAAGATGAGCCTTTTTGACGAAGAGCTGCCGATGGCTTACGAATATGACGGTGTGCAATACGAAATGCACACGGATTTTCGTGAATGGATACGGTTTGAGCTGTTAATGACAGACCCGGACATTCTTCCCCGTGAAAAGCCGCTGCTGCTTGCACGCCTCATATTCCCTATCGTTCCGCCCGATCCGCAGTTGAGCGAATTCATAATATGGTTTTACTCCTGCGGACGCAAGCCGAACAAGGTCAAGTCCAAGAAAACAGCCGCAAGGAATAAAAACGCCGCCGTTTACTCGTTTGAGTATGACGACGGCTATATTTATGCGGCTTTTCTGGAGCAGTACGGCATTGACCTTACAACGGTCGAATATTTGCACTGGTGGAAGTTCAAGGCTCTGTTCAAGTCGCTGCACGACTGCAAGATATGCTCCATTATGGGGTATCGCTCGGAAGAGGTCACAAGCAAGACACCTGAGAGCAGAAAGGCACAGATCAATGAGCTTAAACAGATCTATGCTCTGCCGAAGTCCTTGTCGGAACAGCAGAAAATTGCGGAAGCGAAAAGGTTGATGGAACAGTTCAGGCAGTAAAAAAAATATCCCCACTTTTCGGAGTGGGGATATTGCTATATTCTTGAAAGTAATTCTTCCTTTTTGGATTGAAATTCTTCTTCGGTGATAATGCCTTTATTCTTCAGATCAGCAAGCTTCTCAATCTGCTCGGTGATATCCGTTGCTTTTTCGGTAGGTGTAGTAGATTTCGAGAATGCAGCAAATTCTTTTTGGTTTAAAGAGTACATAAAAGCTTTGTAAATCATAATCGCAAAATCTTTTGGGCTTTCAAGCCTAAATGATCCGCCACTTGCAGGCAAGGGAAAATTGAAAATTCTTTCAGCGGTGATGACCTGGATAGTGTATGTTCCGTTGATTTTAGGAATAAGCAATATTTCCTGTATTTCCGATACGGGGACAATAAAAGAAATACTCTTGCGCAGTATTTTACAATAAACAACGATCTTTTTGTCAGTTGCCATAACAATACCTGCACCTATATCACGTTTGGTCGGATCGGGATAGGCAATATCATAATTTGTGATCAAAACAAGTAAGACCTTTTCGCTTTCATCAATAAGCTCTTCTGCTTCTTCAATGGTTTTTTTAGCAAAAAACGCTGATATTCCATATTTTTTCAAAGCGGCTGATGTGTCTTCACGCATAGCAAATCACTCCTAAATATTTTTTAAATTATACCACTTTACAGAGTTTTTGTCAAGTTTTGATCGAAATGAGGTGAAACAATGGCAGACGGAAAATTACTGTTTGAAACAGGAATAGACAACAGCGGTTTTGATAAAGGCATAAACTCGCTGACCGTTGCGGCAGGTACCGCAATAGGCAACATAGCCGCAAATATGGTTTCGCAGATATCGGAAGCAGTTGCACAGATCCCCACACAGATGATCGCTGTAGGTTCGGGCTTTGAAGCTTCAATGTCACAAGTCGCAGCTACTATGGGTATCACCTCGGCGGCAGAAGAATTCGATGTTCTTTCCAACGCAGCAAAGGAAATGGGCGAAACGACAAAATTCTCCGCTTCACAAGCAGGAGAGGCTCTGAACTATCTTGCACTTGCAGGATATGATGCGGAAAAAGCGGTTTCTGCACTTCCAACGGTGCTTAACGTTGCAGCGGCAGGAGGAATGGAGCTTGCGGCTGCTTCGGATATGATAACGGACGCTATGTCGGCTTTAGGCTTGGAAACAAGTCAGATGTCCGATTTCTCGGACAAGCTTGCTGTTACTGCGCAGAAGTCCAATACTTCCGTATCACAGCTTGGCGAAGCTATCCTCACGGTAGGCGGCACGGCAAAGAACCTTGCAGGCGGAGTAACCGAGATGAACACAGTCCTCGGTATTCTTGCCGACAACGGTATAAAGGGTGCAGAGGGTGGAACGGCTCTCCGAAACATTATCCTTTCGCTCACAGCTCCGACAAGTACGGCTGCGAAGGCTATTGACGGTCTTGGTGTAGCTGTTTTTGACAACGAAGGCAAGATGCGCAGCTTGCAGGACATAATTTATGACCTTAACGATGCGCTCGGCACGATGACCGATGCAGACAGATCGCAGGCTTTAAGCGACATCTTCAACAAGGTAGACTTGAAGTCGGTCAATGCTCTGCTCGGAACGTCTGCGGAGCGTTTTGACGAGCTTTCGGGTTACATTGACAATTGCTCGGGTGCGGCGGCTGACATGGCTTCGACAATGGACGATAATCTAAAGGGCGATCTGACGATAATGCAGTCCGCTCTTGAAGGCTTGGGCATTGCGGCTTATGAAAAATTTCAAAGTCCTATGCGCTCGGCAGTTCAGAGCGTTACGGCTGATATCGGAACGCTGTCACAGAGCATTTCGGGCGGTGAATTATCGGAAAGCTTTGACAAGCTCTCGAAAGCTGCATCTGATTTTATCACGACCGTTGCAGACGGTGCGGCGAATATTCTCCCCAAAGTCATTAACGTTATGGCTGAGATCTCCGATCACGCCGAGCTTGTAAAAGCAGGTGTTCTCGGAGTTGGCGGTGCTATTGCGGCGGCGAATATTGCAACACAGGTCACGGCGGTTGGCGGTGCGGTACACAAAGCGGCATTGCGCATTAATCTGATCGGAACAAGCTCCTCAATAGCGGCGATGAAAACAAGAGCCTTCAACGGCGAATTAAGCTTGACAAAGGTTGCAGCTCTTGCCGCTACGGGAAATATTAACCTGCTGGAGCTTTCTCTTGCACGGCTCAAGGCAGGGTTTCTTGCGCTCAATCCTGTTATGCTCGGAATAACGGCAGTCGCTTTAGCATTAGGAGCTGCGATGATAGCTCTTAATGAGAAATTCAAGATCGATGCGGAACTGGCTGCACAAGCCGCCGCAACCGACCCTTGGCTTGAACAGGCGCAAAACAGAGTTTCTGCAATAAAAGAAGAACAGAAGGCTTTTGAAGATCTCCTTGCAACGCAGAAGGAACAGAGTGCCGCAAGTGATGCGGAAGCTAACAACGTTCAGAAATTATGGACGGAGCTTCAGAACTATGTTGATGAAAACGGAAATGTAGTAAGCAGCAACGAGCGTGTTTCCGAGATAATCGGAACGCTAAACTCGGCTTATGGAATGAATATTGAGTATATGAACGGTCAGATCCAAGGATACGGTGATCTTGCCGATTCTATGGATGACTACATAGAAAAATTAAGGCTTGAAGCAAAACTGCGAAATTTACAGCCTGCTTATGATGAAGCTATCGTGGGTCAGGAAAAGTACAACGACAAAAGGCTTGAACTTGAAAAGCAGCTGAATGAAAAGATAGCGGCTTTCCAAGTTGCGGATAATAATGATGTCAAGGGCGTTTTTGCTGTACAGATAGGCGGCTTGCGTGAAGAGATCGCAGCACTCGATGAAACATACGCAATGTATCAGGACACCATTGCGGAATATGAAGGACTTTTTTCTGCAAATTCTCCGAAAACATCTCCGCTTGCCGAATACTACAAAAATCAAGGTATGCAGGCATACAACGCCATGGGCGAAGCTACCGAAGAGCTTCAGCTTTCGCAGGAAGAAATGACAGCCAAGCTCAAAGAAGGCTGGATAGCCGCCGAACACAACTACGCTATCGGCGTTATCGGCTCGGATGAAGAGCTTATCGCAGAGAAACAGCGTATCTGGAATGAGTACGGCGATGAAAGCTGCACAGATCATTGGCAGTATTACGAAAACCTCATCGGACTGCAGGAGGATTATGCGGAAGATAGCAGAAAAGCTTATGAAGACAGTATTGACGATCAGATCGAGGCTTTAAAGTTAAGAAATGAAATTGATGACAGTTACACAGAAGAAATGATGTGGAATGACATCGAAACTATCGTAAACGGTCTTGATAAGCAGAGTGAACAATACCAAAAATATAATGTCGAAATCCTCAAAGGAAGGAAAAAGCTTTCGGAAGATCTTGAAAAAGAATGCAAGGCTGAATGGACTGCTATTGAACATCAGAACCAAATCGGCTTGCTCTCCGATGAAGATGCATACAAGGAAAAATTAAAGTGGATTCAGAAATACTGCCCCGAATATTCGGACGAGTGGTACGACTACTACAAGGACGTTTACGACTATCAGCAGGCTTATGCCGAAAAGGAGCTTGACGAGCTGAAAAACAGCATGGACGATCAGATCGATGTTGTAAAAGACGGTTTGAAGGACATTTTAAGCGAATACAAATCGGCTTACAAGGACATTCAGAGCAACATTGACAGCTTCAAAAGCAAGCTGCTTTCCCTCGGAGAAGCTTTTTCCGTTATCGAGAACGAGGACGGCTCCAAGACCTTGAAGGTCAACGATCTTAAAGAGCAGATGGAAGATATGCGCAAGTACACGGAGTACGTCAAGAAGCTAAAGTCGGAGGGTGCTTCGCAGGGGCTGCTTGATGAGCTGACCTCTATGGACGCTGCCGACGGTATGGAGTTTGCAAAAAATCTTGCAAATATGTCCGATGCGGATTTTGCGCAGATAAACGACTATTACAAGCAGCGTGACGAGCTGGCACAGGAGCTTGCTGAGGATCTCTATTCTTCCGATGTTTCAAAGCTTAACGAAAACCTTGCGAACGATATTGTGGAGCAGTTTGATCTGCTTCCCGAAGAGATCCGGGCAATCGGCGCAGAATCCGTGAACGCCTTTATCGAAGGTCTTGGAACGGGCGATCTTTCCAAGCAGGTCGAGAGCTTTATCGGCAGCTTCGGAACAGAGCTTGACACGGGTTTAGATACCATGTTCGAGGACTGGGACGAAAAGATCTCCGAGAGCATAGGCAACAATATATATGAAGCCGGAAAGACTTCGGGAGAGGATTTTGTTAAGGGCTTCAACGAAGCGCTTGCAGAGCTTGAAGCGGCTGTCACTGCCGAACAGGCGAAGATAACCGCCGAATACTCGGGCGAAACGAAGCTCACCAACGAAAGAACGGATTACGGAACAGCTGACGGCAATCAGAAGCTTGTTATTGAAAACAAGAACCAAATAACTCTTGAAGTTGACGGAAAGCAGCTTGCGGAAACTGTAGAAGAACATCAGAACACTATCGACAGAGGGAAGGGAAAGTAAATGGTAAAAACAGTCATTGGCGGTTTAGCCGTGCAGGGTTGGATAGAAGAGTATAAGCTCGACATATCCCCTGTTTACGGCGGAAACGGCTTCACCGACATTAACGGCGAAGAGGTTCAGGACAGGCTCGGGGATAAGATAACCCTGCGCCTGTCGCTCGGTGCTGTTCCTCATGAGCAGGCGGCACAGCTTGCGGACATACTCAACAAAGACAGCGTGGAGGTCGAATACACGACCCCTGCGCCTGCTGTGAGCAAATTCAAAAAGACAGCTTACTCGGCGGTATGTTCGGACGCTGATCCCGACGAAACCGAACCTGACGTAACAGACGGTATCGAGTGGGATATTTCCGTTACCCTTGAATCGACCGAAGCCGCATCGGGCGGCAACCGTCTTTAGCTGGGAGCTGTACTTCGACACGCTGAAGGTTGACCACTTCGGGCGGATGTCGATATCGCAGTCAGTTTCGGGGTACGGTACTTCGGGCGTTGTGACTGCGACTATGACATTTGTTACGTCAAGCTTCTATTCGGATATCGGGCAGAATTCGACCGTGAAGCTGAAATGCACGAATGCTTCAATTGAATCGCCCGATTTCTATGTGACGGGGCGAAAAAACAGCGGCGGCATAACCGAATGGACCTGCTGTGATGTAGTTTCCAAGACGGACAGGCTTCTTGAATTTTCGGACAGCGATTTTGATGAAAACGACAAGATCACTGTATCGGATGTGCTTGATATGATTCACGCTCAATGCGGTATCGGAGTAAATGCAAGCGGATTGTCGGCACTTCTTCATAAGACACTTGACAAGACCCAATGTGAAGACGGGCTTACGGTGCGGCGTGTTCTGGAAATGCTTTCGGAAGCGATGTGCGGTTACTGGCTCGGCGTTGGCGGTCAGATCGTTTTCGTGAATTTCGGGCAGACGGTATTTTCGGCTGTTCCGACTTCGTATAAGGCGATCGACTTTAACGGCTCGGTCGATTATGCTGCCGTGCTGTGCACGGATGATGACGCTGTATATTCTGCGAATGCGAGCGGCTCGGGAAAGACTATGATCGTTTCGACCGACTTCGCTTCGCAGGAGCTTGCGGACAGTATTCTCGATTCTATGGTCGGCGGAAACAACAATTACACCTACCGCTCGTGGTCTTGCGGAAAGGGCAAGACCGACGAATGGCTTTACCCCGGAGCGTATCATTTCGGGGACAAGCTTCTGATCTGTAACAGCGTTTCAATGTCGGTTTCCTCTTCGGGACTGTTCTTCACGGCTTCGGCAAACGCAATTGACGAGGACGAGGTCGGCTACACCTCCGAGGTCAACAGACAGCTCAGGCGAAAGCTTGAATTTGACAAGATAAACGGCAACATGGCTGTCACGGGAAAAGGCTTGTATTTTTTTGAAAATGAATATAAAAAAATGACCGACGAGGAGCAGAAAAAAGCAAAATACAGCTTCAACATTGAAAAGGGCGTCACCGAATACAGCGGCGCTATGGTATCAAAGGTAGTGCCGAATTCTGCGATCTGGAACGCCGACAAGAGCGAAGCGGTCGTCAGCTACGATGGTAAGCGGTACAAATACACGATCGAAAAGGATGGCGAAGGTAATGTGACCTCGTTTAAAAAGGTGGAAGTAAAGGAGTGATGAAAAATGAGCTTCGATGACGGATTAATTTTAGGATTGTCTATGGGCGGAAGTAGTGATGATTACAAAAACAACGATCCCGATTTTGCAAAGTACAAGGCATTGCCCGAACCTGCGCCTAATCAGTTCATAGCGCTTTTGCGAGTAACAGAAAAAGGAGCCGGTCAAGAACTGCTGCTTAATGAATCTCAAAGCCTATCCGGAGTATATTTAGATCAGGAAGGACTTATTGATTGGGGGGATGGGACATCCGAACTATTTGGCGGTACATCTACGGGATATCGTCATACATACGATACGGCAGGAGATTACATAATCACGGTTACTGCTTATAAAAATAATTACGAATATTATAAATTCGGTTACAATAATTCTCGAAATCGTGCGTATTTTATAGCTATTAAAGTCGGCAAAGATATATTTTATGCCGATTCGCTATCAGACAATGGTTATTATTATATATCACCGAGTAAAAATTTCAAATATATGCAGTTTGGCAGCGGATATGTGTTAGACGGCTCTTTTAAACTTATGAACTGTAATATGCTGATTGAACTTGACATCCTCGACGACAGCGTTAGGCCTGTAACTATTCCAAGTTATATGTTTAATGCCTGCTATGCTCTCGATTTTCGGAATGTCATGCCGCTGCTCTCGGAAGTGACCGAGATAGGCGAAGCGTCCTTTACACATTGCTACGGCTTGAAGAAGCTTTCACTTCCGAAATGTACAAAAATAGGCAGCAGCGCTGTCGTAGATTGCCCAAGCCTTACTCACATTAACCTTCCCGAGTGTGTGGAGATAGGCAATAGTTCGATATGCGGCAATAATGCCTTGCGCGAAGTAGATCTTCCGAAGTGCAAAACCATTGGTGACAACGCTCTTTCGGGTTATAGCATCATTAACAAGATAACCGTTCCCGATGATTGCAGCATTAGTTCAACTGCAATGAAAAACAACTATTGTCTTATTCCAACGCCAAACGGTATTTACCCTTAAAAATGAAAGGAGAATTTTTATGATCGCAGATCCCGTTACTACAATCACCTTGACCGCAGGCACGCCGCAGAGCGTTAAGTTTGCGTCAAACTATCCGTATTACTGGATAGACAACAAAACTTCCGGAAATGTCTATGCCCGAATCGGCGGCACACCGGTTCCCGATTCTGACGGCACTTTCACGATTGCCGCAGGCTCACAGCTTCGCATCTCGGGCGGTGCATTCGGCAACGATACCACTCTGCTCGGCAGCGGAAAGGTTCAGATCATCGCAAGTGAGATCGCAAGCTGCCCTTTTAAGCTCGGCGCGGAAGGAGGTGGGAATGAAATATCGGGCGCGCCCTCTTATTCCGTTGATGCTGTTGAATATCCTTTGCTTGGGCTTAATATTTTTGGAAGGTCGGTGCAGGACGGAACGCCTTCGCCCGATGCGCCTGTGGATATTGTTTCGGTGGGTGATAACGGATTTGATATCATTTCAAAGGATGATACACATTTCAATCTGTTGTCAGTAAGGGATAACGGCGGTGAAATTATAACAAAGCAGCCTGTTTCTGCCGTTGTAAAAGTTGGCGAAAGGGCTACATTTACTGTTGCTGCAACCGGTGAGGGTCTTACATATAAGTGGCAGCTCTCCAGTGATGGTGCGACGTGGTACAATCCCGGAGCAACTACTGCTGCTTACTCATTCGTTGCAAAGGCTGCAAACAATGGCTTGATGTACAGATGCGTTATAACTGACAGCAGCGGAAAATCTGTAATATCCGATGAAGCAACACTTTATGTTTTGGCTGATGATTATGAAATTACAACTGCAAGCATTGCGACAGATGCTTTGCCGTTATGTGGACTACCCGTTGACAACGGCGGAAATTATACCGATAAAAACGGTCAGCAATGGATTTGTGATACATTGGTGTACAATGTGGACGGCAGCGGAAAAATTATCAAAAAGACGGGAAAGATTATTTTTGACGGGTCTGAAGATTGGAGTAAATCAGGTGTTACAGAAATTGATAGGTACATTTTTAGAAATGTATCTGCAAAAAAAGGCATAAGAATTACATCAGGTCTATGCAATACCTATATAGTTGATGTCAGTGAAACAAGCGATACAGAGTTGGGCAAGATACTGCTTTATCCTACTTATTATGACCAAATATCAGTCAATTTCGCTGAATATGGTACATCAACAGTCGAAACATTTAAGGATTATCTAAAAAATAATCCTATTGTGTTATGTACCGATTTGATTGAACCGCAGGAAATCGAGTTGACAGCTGCCGAAGTGGATGCTTTAAGGGCTTTGCAGACGTTTGACGGTGCGACAAATATTTCAAACAGTGCAGGAGCGGAAATGTCCGTGAAATACTGCACGAACAAGGCTCTTTCGGAGTATGTTCTGCCGATTTTCAACGGTTTGCAGGTGCAGATAGATGAATTGAGAGCCGCTGTTTTGAGCCTTGGCGGAAATGTATAAATTTTGAGGAGGAAAATTTTATGTTTAATCTTGGAAGTTTTATTAAGAGCGGATTCATTTCGGCTGTTGGGAGAATGGCTGATTATCAGGTAATTCTCAATGCCGCAGGTTGGTTTGAAAAGGGTGTGCTTTCCGAAACTGATCTTGCGGAGATACAGTCGGCTATCGATGAAAAGAATGCTCGTATCGAAGCTGAACGTGCAGCTGCGGAAGAGGCGGAAAGCTCTGAATCTGTCGATGAGGTAGCAGAATAAGGGGGAAATATTATGAACAACGAACAGAAAAATGAGATCGTAAAATCATTTGCTCTCGGTATGACGGCGGCAGAAATAGCCGAGGTCGAGGGCATAACCGAAGCCGAAGCGGAGCAGATCTCCTACGACTGCGCAGATGAAATAGCTCGGAAGAAAGCGTTCATGGAACGCATTGGGAGGGCGTGAGCATGGTAAAGATCATTGATATATCGAAGCACAACGGCGTTATCGACTTCAACAAGGTCAAGGCTGACGGCATTTCGGGAGTAATTATCAGGGCAGGCTACGGTCGGTATATTTCGCAGAAAGACTACACCTTTGAAACATACTACACCAACGCCAAAGCTGCAGGGCTGAACGTGGGTGCTTACTGGTACTCTTATGCATCATCGGCGGAAGAAGCAAAGGTCGAGGCTGCTGTTTTCCTTGAAGCTATAAAGGACAAGCAGTTTGAACTGCCTGTTTACTATGACATTGAGGAAGAAAAACACGTTGCACTCGGCAAAACTGTCTGCTCGGCTATGGTCGAGGTTTTCTGCGGAGTTATGGAAAAGGCAGGATATTTTGCAGGAGTGTACAGCTTTGACGGATTTTTCAAAACTAACCTTACAGCAGAAATACAGCAAAAATACTCCTGCTGGGTTGCTCGTGTAGAGAACGTCAAGCCTACATACTGCAAGGTCTACGGAATTTGGCAGTACACATGGAAAGGTGTTGTTAAGGGCATTTCGGGAGCGGTGGACGTTTCGTACTGCTATAAGGATTTCCCGAGAATTATCAAACAGGCTGGGCTTAACGGGTGGAAAAAGGCTGTTACTTACGCTGTCATGGCGAATATCGGCGGATGCTGTTATGAAAAGGCGGCTTCTATTGCGGAAACCTGTTCAAAGCTTGGAATGACGGTTATTACGAAGGAGGAATAAAGCTATGAAATTTGATTGGAAAAGAAAGTTATCGAGTCGTAAATTTTGGGCGGCAGTAAGCGGCGTAGTTATAAGCGTTATGATGGCATTTAATGCTGATGCAAACTCGCAGGAAAAGGTCACAGGCGTAATTGCGGCAACGGGAACGCTGGCTATCTATATGCTTGCAGAGGGCGGCACGGACAAGGCGGCTGTAAGCGCCAAAGAGGATGAAAAGTCCGACAGCGAATAAGGTTTATTCTTGGGGAGTAGGCGAACCTGCTCCCCATATATTTTAAGGAGAGTGGTTTTATGAAATCTTTTATCCCGTGGATCGGCGGAAAATCTCAGCTTGCAAAGCGAATTGTTTCGACATTTCCAGAAAAATTTGACCGCTACATTGAGGTGTTCGGCGGCGGTGGTTCGGTGCTGTTTGCTTCCGATAAACACGCTCCGATGGAAGTATATAACGATGCAAACGGACAGCTTGTAAATCTGTTCCGCTGCATAAAATATCATCGCGGAGAGCTTCAAAAAGAAATTCGATACTATTTAAATAGTCGGGAGATGTTCCAAGACTGCCGCAAACAGCTTGAATGTCCGGGAACGACCAATATTCAAAGAGCTGCTATGTATTATGTCTGTATAAAGATCAGCTTCGGAGCTGACACGGATTCATTCGGATGCGCTCCAAAAGGCTTGGATACTGCACGGTTTGAAGAGATCGAGAAGCGGTTGGAACGTGTTGTGATAGAGCATAAGGACTTTGAAGCTCTGATAAAGCAGTACGACCGTCCCAATGCGCTGTTTTACTGCGATCCGCCTTATCATACCACAGATAAGCATTACAGCGAGCGTTTCACGGAAGAGGATCATTACCGTTTGAATACTGTTTTAAAAGCCTTAAAAGGGCATTTTATACTATCTTATAACGATGATGATTTTGTGCGTGAGTTGTACAAGGATTTTAAAATAACAGCGGTTGAAAGGCAGAACAATCTTTCAAAGGGAAGTTTCAAAGAGGTCATAATAAAGAATTTCTGATATTTTTTTTTTAGATTACAAATAACAGAATACGTTATTTGTCGCTTAACAAAAGTATCGGAGGTGCATCAATGGTTACAATAAATCTGCGGAAGCTGCTGTCGGATCGGCACATGACTCAAGCGGAACTTGCCGAACGGACTGGGATCAGACCTTCAACTATCTGCGATATATGCAACAACACCTGCTCTTTCCTTAAAATAGATAACATTGATAAGATATGCGAGGCTTTGGAGTGCAGCATTCAGGATCTGATTTCGTTTTTTCCGCATTTATAAGGCACAAGATAGTTTTATCATATAATTTTCTCATATAAGAATGTACAATGATAAAGCTTCATGTTATAATAAGTACAAGCTAAATTTTTATATTATTTTTCTCATATAAAAAATCCCGTCTAAATATCCTTTATTTGGAAATTTAGAACGGGATTTTTGCATTTTGCGTGTCAATTTTTTTCGTTTTGCGCGGCAAGCTACAATAACAGAACGTCTTTTAAAGCTTGATGAAGAAGTATCATTGGCATTAGATGATACTGAAACTTATT
>JBJFFR010000143.1:0-8614 GCA_051891935.1 Oscillospiraceae bacterium | reverse complement strand
TCATCTTTCCTTTATCCCTCTCTTCTCCGGCCAAACTATATGGACTATTAAGTTGATTTTTCGCTTTATTTTATCGATGTTCAGCTGCTTGTTCTGAATATAGATATGGGGGACTTGATTTTTGAAATATAGTTTGTTGGTTGTTTGAAACATTTCGAGCATAAATGTAATGGAGTATTTATTCTTCTTTTATCATAAAATGCTGCTTGAAACGTTTCTGCTGTTTTTCAAAACGGCTAAACTTTACGGATTATGTTTGTTTACAGTTAGTCGAAACGACTTTGACCCTGCTTTTATGCGGAAAAAACATATCATAGAATGAAAACACATATTTTTGCTCGGCATTTTAACATAAAAATTGACAGAAAAACTTCTGTTTTATATGAAATTTGTTATTTGTTGTTGCAAATTAACATATAAAGTGATATAATAAGATTAGGTAATTATGCAATTTTAAAGGAAGTCAAAAATGATAGAAAGCAACATCACTAATAACCCCACTCCCGAGAACGAGTCTGCTGTTAAAAAGAATAAAGCTCTTAACGTTCGGTTGATAGCCGGTCTGATTTTTGCAGTTATTCTTGTGCTTGTTATCGTGCTGTTCTCAATGGTGATAAAGCTTCAAAACAGCGTTGATGAGCTTGCCCGTCGGCTTGCCGAGAGTGAAGAATACATCGCTGCGATGAACACCAACGTTGAAGAATATACCGAAGCTGATGACAATATGCTTTATCATGATGACATTTACGGCGAAATTTTTGTAGCGCCCCTTGAAGGAGTGCCGCTGAACACGCTCGACTGGTCGGGGCTGGAGCTGGACGACCGCAGCCGATATACATATTATGAAAACGGTGAGGCTGTATCGAAAACAGGCATTGATGTTTCCTATCATCAGGGCGAGATCGACTGGGAAAAGGTAGCGGCGGACGGCATTGATTTTGCGATGATAAGGATAGGCTACCGAGGCTATGAGCAGGGGATCATGCACCGTGATGAGCTTTCCGAAAGCTACATAAAAGGAGCGCAGGCGGCAGGGATAGATGTTGGCGTTTACTTCTATTCACAGGCGATAAGCGAAGCCGAAGCCCGTGAGGAAGCGGTCTATGTCTGCGAGCTTATAAAGGACTGCGATATAAAATATCCTGTTGTTTTCGACTGGGAGCTGCCCGAGGACAGCGGTGCAAGAACGCTCGGAACGACTGCCGAAACCCTAAATAAGTGTGCAGCCGCTTTCTGCAGTGAGATAACCGACCGAGGTTATACGGCGATGCTTTACAGCAATCTCAAAATGGCGCTTACAAAATATGATATGAAAACGCTCAGTGCTTACGATTTCTGGTATGTCGAGTACAAGGACGGTCATAACCCTCCGAGCTATCCGTATGAGCTTCAGATGTGGCAATATGCAAGCGACGGCAGGGTCGACGGTATCAACGGATATGTTGATATGAACATAAGCTTTGTCGATTATGCCGCCGAAGAAGTCAAGCATGACAACGCAGATTTTGAATAAAAGGAGAAAATCTTATGCTTACAACTATATCCTCCGATATTTTAAAGGTAACGATAGATACATTCGGTGCAGAGCTTCATTCCGTAAAGGACCGCAACGACACGGAATATCTCTGGCAGGCTGATGAAAAGGTGTGGAAGCGTCATGCTCCCGTTCTTTTCCCGTTTATATGCAATACCGCTTCCAAAAAATACACCGTCGGGGGAAAAGAATATGCTCTTTCCAACCACGGCTTTGCGCGTGACTGCGAATTTGAGCTTTTATATGCAAAGGAAGGCTCTGCGGAATTCTTTCTCGGATACAGCGAGGAAACTCTAAAGATATATCCGTATAAATTCGGACTTTATGCAAGCTATTCCCTTGACGGAAACACGCTCAAGGTTACATATACAGCCGAAAACAAGGATGACAAGCCGATGTATTTCTTCCTCGGCGGACACCCTGCATTCCGCTGTCCTGTGAGCAATGATGAAAGCTTTACAGACTATTATGTTGAATTTGAAAAGAACGAGAACATTGCCCGAAACGAAAACGACGTTATCCTTAATGGCACAAACAAGGTTCCGCTTGAACACGATCTTTTCAAAAATGATGTTTTTATGAAGGATAAGCCTAACTCCTCGTGGGTCGCTCTTGCAAGCAAAACTCATGATCACAGGATCAGGCTTTCATACGATAACAGTGGTTGCATAGCTGTATGGTCGTCCTGGTTTGAGGACAAGGAGAAGACTGAAGCGGCGAATTTCGTCTGTCTTGAACCCTGGTCGAGCGTTCCCGTTTATGTGAGCGGTGTGACCGAACTTACAGAGATGCCCGATGCGAAAAAGCTTATGCCGAGCGAAAAATATTCGTTTGCATTTACTGTGCGCATCGGATGAACCGAGAAAGGAGATAAAGATGGCAGATATTATTGCGAATGTTGACTGCAAATATGATGTTTCGGTTTCGCCCGGAAACAAAGAAGCGTTTATTTTCATAACCCCTCCGTCAGGCACGGGAAAAGGCGTGACAGTTGACGGCATAAAAGCCGCATTGAAGGCGAGCAATGTTGTGTTCGGTCTGCGTGAGGATGTCATTCAGATGATCGCAGAAGAGGAGAAATATTCACAGAAGCTTTGCATCGCTGTTGCGCAGCTGCCCATCGATGGCGTGAGCGGTTCGATCACATATAAATTCGATAAAAAGGTCGAAGCTGCGCCCACCGAGAACGAAAAAGGCTTCGTTGACTACAGGGATCTCGGACTTATCAGAATTATCCGCACGGGCGATGTTATCGCTGATATCACTCTCCCTACCGAGGGTGAACCCGGCGTTGACGTCCGCGGCGGAAAGATCAATCAGTATCCCGGAAAAAAGGCACAGTTCACGGTTGGTACCAACACAAAGATAACCGAGGACGGTCTGCACGTTGTTGCTGCTGTTGACGGTCAGCTCGTTTTCAAAAACAACACATTTTCTGTCGATACTACCGTTATTATCAACGGAGATGTTGACGCGTCAGTCGGAAACATCAGCTTTATCGGCGATGTAATTATAAAGGGTAATGTCTGCGAAGGCTTCAAGGTTTCTTCGACCACGAACATCTCCGTTTCGGGCGAAGTCAACGGTGCAACTCTTGAAGCAGGCGGAGATATCACGATCAAGCAGGGCTGCGTTTTCGCAAAGATAACCTGCCACGGCAATGTAAGCGCACTCTTCTGCGAGCGAAGCACCATCAACTGTGACGGAAACATCTCCGCACAGAACTATGTTATCTGCGATATCTACTGCGCAGGCGAGCTTATAACGAAGGCAAGCAACGGAAGTATCATTGGCGGAAAATATATAGTCCTCAATTCGCTCGAAGCTTCTAATATCGGTTCAAAGAATTATACTCCGACCGATATTACTCTCGGCGACAACGCTATTCTTGCCGATGAAAAGGTGCAGCTTGAAATGAAGATCGCCGCTGCACAGAAGAAGATAGAAGACCTTACGATGATAGTAAACTTCCTCAATGAAAAGAAAAAGGAGCTTCACAAGCTGCCCGAAGACAAGGAAGAAATGCTTGCAACTGCGGTAAGACAGCGTGTTCTGATGAATGTTGAGATCAAGTCGAATACGAAGCGTATCGAAGAGATAAACGTTTATTTAAGTACCAAGCAGCAGCTCTGGGTGCGCTGCAGGGGCTACATTTATCCCGGTACAAGGATCACTATCAATGATAATGTTTTCAAGGCTGATATGGAATATGCGCACAGCATGGTTTCCATCGGTCAGGACGGCGAGATCATGGCAATGCCTTATTGATATGAATAAAAATTATGGACTCGGCTAAAACTGCCGAGTCCATTTTCGTTATTATTTTATTGTATCTATTTTGAGCATATTGGTGTTACCTGCAACGCCGAGAGGGATCCCTGCGGTGATAACGACAACATCGTTTTCTTCAACGAGTTTATGTTCCTTTGCAGCTTCGATAGCGGCGCAGAAAAGCTCGTCGGTGCTGTTCTTTTCGTCCATCTTTACAGGAACAACACCCCAGCTCAAGCTCATCTGGCGGAGAACTGTTTCATCGGGAGTGCAGCCTATTATCATGCAGGTCGGACGGTACTTTGAGATGTCCTTTGCTGTCGAACCCGATTTTGTGACCGTGATGACAGCCTTTGCACCGAGGTCGTGAGCGGTCGTAACGGCTGCGTGAGCGATAGCGTTCGTGCTGTCGATGCCCTTCTGTATAGGACGTTTTGAAAGACGGGCAATATAGTTGATGTCCTTTTCGGTAGTTTCGGCAATGAGAGCCATTGTTTTCACTGCTTCAACGGGGTGCTTTCCTGCGGCTGTTTCTCCGGAAAGCATTATTGCGGAGGTGCCGTCATAGATAGCATTTGCAACGTCGGTGATCTCCGCTCTTGTCGGGCGTAGGTTGGTTATCATTGATTCGAGCATCTGTGTTGCGGTGATGACCTGCTTGCCGCTCATATATCCCTTTTCGATGATCTCCTTCTGGATAGCAGGTATCTGCTCAAACGGGATCTCAACGCCCATGTCGCCTCTTGCGACCATAATGCCGTCGGAAACGTCGATGATCTCGTCAATGTTGTTGACGCCGTCCATATTTTCGATCTTGGAGATTATTCTCGGAGTTGTCCAGCCGAGGCTCTTGGTGAATTTTTTCAGATAATTTATATCGGCGGAGGAACGCACAAACGAAGCTGCGATAAAGTCAAAGCCCATCTTTGCGCCGAATTCAAGGTCGTTCATATCACGCTCGGAAAGGTACGGCATGGAAAGCTCAACTCCCGGGACGTTTATACCCTTGTTGTTGGAAAGTGTTCCGCCGTGAATGACCGTGCAGACGATATCGGTTTCGGTGATCTTTTCGGCTTTGAGCTCAACTGCACCGTCATTGACAAGTATTGATGTGCCGATGCTGACATCCTTCGGCAGATTTTTGAAGTTGATGTATGCTTTTTCGGCTGTACATTCACATTCAATTGTCGTAAGAGTGATCGTATCTCCGTCGGCAATGTTGACAGGCTTGTCGTCAACGAACTTACCGAGTCTTATTTCGGGACCCTTTGTATCAAGCATCGTTGCGATAGGCAGACCGAGCTCATTGCGAAGGCGTGTGACCTGTTCAAAGCGGCGCTTGTGTATCTCATAATCTCCGTGTGAAAAGTTGAAACGTGCAACGTCCATGCCCGAAAGCATCATTTCGCGGAGAATGCTGTCATCGTCCGTTGCAGGGCCTATTGTGCAGACAATCTTTGTTTTTCTCATATTTTGACCACGCTTATTTTGAAAAGCGTGTGCCTCCTCTCGTATAAGTATCAAGTTTTATGATAAAATCAAAACTTATCCCAGTATATATTCTAACCGATTTATTCATAAAAATCAATACATAAAATACATATTCTTTAAAAGATGAATGAATACGTTTTCTGAAAACCATTACTGCACAAATGAAGAAAAAATCCGCCGAAAAACGCTGAAAATACTGTCGTTTTTGGATATGGAAACTAAAAACACGGTATGATATAATTATTATAAATGATATACTCAATTTTCTGAATTAATTGGAGGTTAATTCTATGTTTAACATAGCTGTTGCACAGTCGGGCGGACCGACCGCCGCTATAAACTCATCTCTGTCGGGCGTTTTTTCGGGTGCATCGTCCTGCCGTGATATTGACGGGATCTATGGTTCGATAAACGGAATTGAGGGAGCTATAAAGGGCAATTTTATCGACCTTACAAAGATACTCACCTCGGAATATGATATTGACCTTCTTAAAAAAACGCCGTCAACTATCCTCGGTTCCTGCCGCTATAAGCTCAAGGACTACAATGAGGACAGCTCCGACTATGAAAAGATCGCCGCAAATTTCAGAGAACACGATATAAAAGCATTTTTCTACATCGGCGGAAACGACTCGATGGACACCGTTATGAAGCTTGACGCATATTTTAAGGAAACAGGAATTGATATAAAGGTCATCGGCGTTCCGAAGACGATCGACAATGACGTTATGAACACCGACCATACTCCAGGCTTCGGCTCTGCGGCAAAATATGTCGCTGCAACTCTCCAGGAGATTATCCGTGACAGCCGTGTTTATTCTATCCCGTCGGTCACTATCGTAGAGATCATGGGCAGAGATGCAGGCTGGCTCACAGCTTCCTCCTGTGTGCTCCGTGCCAACGGCGAACCTGCGCCGCACCTTATCTACCTTCCCGAAGCGCCGTTTTCGACCGATAAGTTCCTTGCCGATATAAAGGAAGCGCAGACACGTTACAAGGCCGTTATAGTTGCGGTTTCCGAGGGTATAAGCTGTGAAAACAGACAGACGGGCTTCTCGTCCGAGCTTACCGATGCGTTCGGTCACAAGTTCCTTTCGGGCGTAGGCAAATATCTTGAAAATGTTACAGCGGCAAATATCGGCTGCAAGGTTCGTTCTATCGAGCTTAACGTTATGCAGAGATGCAGCTCTCATATCGCATCGCTCACCGACATCAACGAAGCGGCGCAGATAGGCAGCGCAGCAGTTGAAGCTGCAATGAACGGCGAAAGCGGAAAAATGATGGTCTTCCGCAGAATAAGCAACAACCCGTACAGAGTTGAGATACTTTCATCCGACATAAAGGGCATCGCAAACATGGAGAAAAAATTCCCGACCGAGTGGATATCAAAGGAAGGAAACAACGTCACAACAGACGCTCTCAACTACTTCCTGCCGCTTATCCAGGGTGAAGTTCATCCCGAATACAGAAACGGTATTCCCGTTCATTTCAGACTGGATCAGTAATTTTGTGCTGTGAAGATAAAATTAAAAGCTATGCGGATGCTCTCTGCATAGCTTTTTGTGTGATCTGTGTTTTATATTTGTTTAATACTAATTCCAAACCAACCTATAGACAAATACTCGGATATAATAATCCAATTCTGCGTCAAGCTCCCTTGAAAGGCATCAAGCCTTCCTGCGGTCGCTTTCCTTGACTTGGATTATTCTATCTATCGTCTTTGTCTATAGAACGGTTTGGAATTAGTATAAATTGTAATTATGTTTCTGATTCTTTATCACCAATATACCAATAATCGCAATATTCATTACCCTCTGCAACTGTGTGCTCTCGTATAAGGCGAGCGTGCATAAGCGAAGCCGTCAGATAATCAAAATCACAAAGTACAGGCATTATTTCGGTATATCCATACTTTTTTGCAAAATCAGCAAGCGGACAGCCGACAAGATCAAATGCCACACCCTTTTTTCTATCGTGCGGATTCAGCTCAACGCGCCAGTTGTTGCCCCATTCGCCGTTATTCAGTTTTTCATCGGACAGAGCCTTATACTTTTCGTATTTGCGCCTGATCTTTTTTCTGATTTTTTGGCTTGTTAAAATCGATAAGAGCACTTATACTAAAAACCAATATAAACTGTACAAAAAATCGAGCATAATCTTGCATATATGGATTATGTGAAGATTTTTTGTCTACAGTTTAATTGGTTTTTAGTATTACAACCGGAATATTTTGGGGCATATATTCTGTGATAAGCTTTTTCAGTTCTTCGGGTGAAATTTTTTTTATCGGCAGCTTCATAAAAAGAGAAAACAGCCAAAGCCATATAAAGATTGATGCTCATATTGTTTTCTTTGCCGCCGATATCGGGAGCTTTCTCGACAAAGCTCTTGTATAACTCAAGAGTTTTTGTCCCAAAGGCGCTTTACTTCACTTCTGCCGTATTCTTTGTTGAAATACTTCATTGCCGCACCTTTTACAAAGGACGGATATGGTCTGAACTTTGCCATTTTTGTTCACCTCTGCATTTGTTTTAAATGGATATATTTCGATTTGCTGATCAGATTATCTCCTCACCAAATTGGAATTTGCGGGGATTACCTCGTATTCAATACATCTAAACGAGCAATTTCTGAAAGCGTTTTCACGCAAGGGTAGGGTGCACAATAAATAGGAACAAAATTACTTAATGGCTAATTCATTAATAAACTGTTCTATTTCCGAACGGCTTTCAAGAAACGCATTTGCAACATCAGTATCAAAATGTGAGCCGCTCTCCTCCGCAATAATTGCGAACGCCTTGTCAAGCGGCATTGGCTCCTTGTAGCAGCGTTTTGATATAAGCGCATCAAATACGTCAGCTACCGCAAGGATCTTTGCACACAATGGGATCTCCTCACCTGTTATGCCGTGGGGATAGCCTTTTCCGTCCATTCGCTCGTGGTGGTATTCCGCCATTTCCTTTGCAATTCGCAGATAGTTGATGTTACCGACACTTTCTTCAACTCGGTCGATGATCTTTCCGCCTTCAGCGGCATGGGACTTCATCATAGTGAACTCGTTGTCGTCCAGCTTTCCGGGCTTGTTAAGCACTGCGTCGGGAATATGTATCTTTCCAACGTCGTGGAGCGGTGCAGCTATTACCATGTCCTCGATATACTTGTCGGTCAGAATATGGGTGTATTTTTTTTCGCTTTTTAGCTTTCTTGCAATGATTTCTACATATTTTGCGGTGCGCTGGATATGTCCGCCGGTATTCTCGTCACGGTTTTCCACAAGGTCCGCCATTGTTGTGATAAGCGATTTCTGGAGCTTCATGT
>JBJFFR010000142.1:0-8615 GCA_051891935.1 Oscillospiraceae bacterium | reverse complement strand
AGCGGAGCTTGACGGGAAAAGGTGTACCTTTTCTGCACTTGCGACATTCTGCCAACCTCTTTTTTCAACCTTTTTAATTCAATGTGTTTACAACTTTCTTGTGAGCTGATTTAAGATTTTCTTTATTATACCCGTTTTGACGGTTTCTAACAAAATCCAGAAAATAGCATTGAGCCTTTCTCCCATTTCAGCAATTGCAACGGATTTGTCCGTAAGCTCGGCTATATGTTTTTCTGTTTCGGAGGTTTTGGCTTGTTCGGCAGAAAACTCCTATTTCAGTTTGTCAATATGTTTGATTAATTTTTCTCTCTCTTTAACAAGCCGATGGTATTCGTCTTTATACAGCTGATATTCTTTATGCCACTTTTCCGTTTCGGCATTCTGATTCACGATTTCAGCTTCAAGCCTTTTCACCTTATCCACAAACTAATACTAATATCAAATCAACCTATAGACAAATCCTCGGATATAATAATCCAATTCTGCGTCAAGCTTCCGTGCAATATTATTGCAATGACGGCAGGCAGCCTGCCTGCGGTCGCTCTCCAAGGTAAACAAGTTTACCTACTTGGATTATTCTATCTGTCGGCTTTGTCTATAGAACGATTTGATATTAGTATAAGCATTTCCCGAAACAGGCTTCAAAAGCTCCAGTGCAGTTTTATACTAAACACCATTTAAAATTTGGAAAAAATCAAGCCGACAATCTCGAATATATAGGATTTCGGCGCAGATTTTTTCCTGTATTTTATTGGTGTTTAGTATTATCCATATATCATTATATTTAAAATAAATCTTGATCAACTGCTTTACAATAAAACAGCAACCTTGACTTTCGGATTTTTACGAAGTCAAGGTTGTTGCGTTTATATTTATCAATTATTACTTATTTTTGCGTTTTAAAGCTATGCATATTCCTATAATAGCGGCAGCCGCAGCGGATATTGCCGCTATGATCGGAACAGCAATATTTTTCTCTTTCTTATGGACTATAAACTCGGTAACGGACAATGGCTTTAAGCTATATTCAAAGCTGTTGTCCGATATTTTGTCAATTCCGTCAAGGCAATGTATATCGGACGAATCTCCGTAAAGAGAATACACCTCGGCATCGGAATATTTATTATCCGAAGAAAGTGAAATACGGACAGGGGTTTCCTCGTGAACAGACCTGTTAGTTACAATTATCTTAACAATGTTCTCATTGTCATCTTCAATTGAAGAATATACGGAAATATCCTCATTATCATACTCACTTTTAACAAGTGTTTTTCCAAAGCCGTTACCTGCACCGTCGTAATTAGTAAACATATTTATTGCTGCAAGCTGATATTCATTCTCATCAAATGACCATATAGTTGCAAAATACACTCCGTTTTCCGCAAATATTCCCAGAGTGTCAGCCTGTGCGACCGCTCCCGAAATGTGATCTCCGCCGCCGAAATTATACTCGGTAAAGGCTATTTTGGTTCCGGGGTAATATGTATCAATAGACTGCTGTAAATTGGGAATCAAAGGGAAGAATTCTGCACCTGTGTCGGTTATCCAGCTGTCCTCGTGATAATTTTCATCATACAGAGAACGCACACTGTCAAGACGTGCCTTTACGCAGTCATCATTATCATAATGATTGCAGGAACGTTCGCCGCACACTCCCTTTGCTTCGGTATAATAATGGATATCCAGCACATCCAGAAGGCGTGTGCCTTTTTCCTGTTCTGCCTTTTTCATTTCGTCGAGGTAATAATCTATAAACCAGCGATAACTGTTTTCTGATTTCAGTTCAGTCCAGTCGGGTGCGCCTGCAAGAGAATCAAAAGCGGAATATCCGAAAAGAGAGGGACCGAATACTTCTGCTCCGCTGTCCATTTCCTTCACAAGAGAAGCAAGATCAATGGATTTTTCGATAAGCTCCGAACATAAAAGCGGTTCAGTCTGAACAAGACTGTGGGTAGAGTGCCAGAGTCCCGGCTCGTTATCAAGCGCAAACGCCTTAATACCTGTTTCACTGTCCGATTTTCCCACATTTTCAAAGAGATAATTCAAATATTCGTCCATATAAACGCAGTCGTCTTTTTTATCGGGTTCAAGGGACAGATCACCGTTTTTACGGTTGACTACCTCCTTCCAATATTCGGAGGGAGCCGCCATTTTTTCCGTGAGCTGACCTTTTTTGCTTGATGAAACATATCCCAGCATCTGAAGCGTAAGCAAAGTATATGGAACGTTTCCGTTTTTTGCTTCATATGAAGCGTTAAGCGCTGCTCCTCCGGGAACCTGCCTGAACTCCTGCGCTGCTTTGGTTATCAGATACATATCGGAAGTATTATGCCAGTCGGCACCTGCATTTGACATATTGTTTTCCCAGTTGTATGCAGACATTCTGTTTCCGCCTAAACGGAATGATTTTGCAGAAACCGTACTCAGATCAACGCCACTGTTTACTCCATAGATGTATGGTGATACAGCTTTATGCCCCCGGGAAGGATAAACTGTGATATCTGATGCAGACTGCTCGGCTGTAACCGTTCCGCCAAGTGAAGCACACACCAGCAGAGCAGCAAGTGCGGCTGAAATTCTTTTTATATTCATGGCTGTACTCCTTTAAATTATTTACTATCATAATAACATTTTGTATTAATTCCGTCAATTTAAAATAATTAGCCTTTTTCTTGTGTTTAGTTTCAAAAATTACAATACAAATAAAATAATATAGAATTTATCGAACTTTGCCAAAAGATAATCCGATAAAAAATCAAAATCAACTATTGACAGCCATAAAGAAATGCATTATACTTATACTGAGGTGTTCAAAAATGAATACAAAGATAAATCAGTATCTTTATCCCTTCATTGGGCAGGTTAGAGATCTCCCCGTATATCTGACAGGAATAGGAGGGACAGAATATCAGGGCAGGATAAAACGCCCCGAAGGCTACTGCTGGCATCAGATATTATACTGCGCCGACGGCAGCGGAACGCTCCTGTATGGAAATATCTCCGTAAAAATATCAGCAGGCTGCTTTTTCTTTCTTCCTGCATTTTATCCCCACGAATACTATCCGGATGATGAAAAATGGGACATTCGCTGGACTGTTTTTGACGGATATTCGTGCGAACAAATGCTGAGTGAGCTTAATATGAATAAGCCTGTAATTTTATATCCCGAGGACGGAAAGCTGCTGAGTAAGCTATTTGATAAAATGTACGTTGCTCTGAAAACCGATAAGATATACGGTAACTTCACGTGTGCGGGACTTGTTTATCAGTATCTTATGGAATTTCACCGGCTTGCGGATTCCGACAAAGCAAACGGCTTCTCGGATAAAAGCAATATTCTTATGCCCGTACTGAATTACATTGACGATAATTTCCGGAATAATTTTTCTATGACAGTTCTTTCGGAGATTGCAGGTGTTTCACATCAATATCTTTGCAGAGTATTCAAGCAAACTATGAATATCCGTCCGAATGAATATGTGGTGTGCCGCAGACTGACCGAGGCAAAGCGACTGCTTGCAGAAACCGATCTGTCTGTTTCGGATATTGCCGAACATTCGGGTTTTTCCGATACGGGATATTTCTGTACCGTTTTTCGCAGACAGGAAAAAATGACTCCTTCTGAATACAGAAAGCTGCATAACATAAGCAATTTATCGTAAAAACACAAAAGAGGTGTACTATATGAAAGAATTATTTAACGACAACTGGAGTTTCAGTAAGACTTCTCCCGAAAAAGCTGCGGAGGAGTTTACCCCTGTTCAGCTCCCACATGACTGGCTTATTTACAACGCAAACGGCCTGTATGAAAGCTCCTACGGTCACTACCGAAAGGTGTATGATTTCGGCAGCGTAAGCGGCAGGAGCATACGGCTGTATTTCGAGGGTGTGTATATGGACTGCACCATTTATGTCAACGGCAAGGCAGCCTTTGACTGGAAATACGGCTACACCTCCTTTGAAGCGGACATCACACCTTATCTTCACGACGGCGAAAACGAGATATACGTCCTTGTGCGGCATCTTGCACCTAACAGCAGGTGGTACTCGGGAGCAGGTATTTTCCGTGATGTGTGGCTGATAAATTCTCCCGAAAGTCATCTTGTAACGGACGGGGTGTATTTCCACGCAGAAAAGCAGGGTGAAGCTTGGCTCTGCAATATCTCCGCCGAAACGGAAAATGCGGAGGGAGTGCAGCTGCGGTTCCTGCTGAAAAACGGTGAAAAGCTGCTGTTTTCGGGTGAATATCCTGCGGAAAAGCTAACTTCCGCAGAGTTTACCCTTGACCGTCTTAACGAAAATGATATTTGGGATATTGCTTCGCCAAATCTCCTTACCCTTGAAGCTGTCCTGCTGAAAAACGGAGAAGAAATCGACCGCATAGAGCAGAAAACAGGCATAAGGGATATTAAATTCACCCCGAATGAAGGATTTTTCCTTAACGGCAGACATATTAAGCTTCACGGCGTTTGCCTTCACCACGATCTTGGCTGTCTTGGCGCAGCATTCAACAAGTCTGCGGCTCGCCGTCAGCTTCAGTCTATGCTTGATATGGGCGTTAATGCTGTGAGAACGTCACATAACCCTCCTGCCGTGGGATTTATGGAGCTTTGCGATGAAATGGGCATACTTGTGGACAGCGAAGCTTTTGATATGTGGGAGCGCCCCAAGACGGAGTACGACTACGCACGCTTTTTCCCCGATTGGTACGAAAAAGACGTGGCAAGCTGGGTAAGGCGTGACAGAAACCACCCAAGCGTTATTATGTGGAGCGTTGGAAACGAGATATATGACGCTCACGTTTCTCCGAGAGGCTGTGAGGTTATAAAGCAGCTCCACGCCGCAGTAAGAAAGCACGACCCTCTCTGCAACGCTCCCACCACACATGGTTCAAACTATATGCCCTGGGAGGGCGCACAGCGCTGCTCGGAGGAGGTCGACCTTGTTGGCTACAATTACGGCGAGAGCCTTTACGAAGAGCATCACAGGGCGCACCCCGATTGGAAGATCTACGGCAGCGAAACTACCGCAGGCGTAAAAAGCAGAGGTGTATATCATTTTCCAAGAGATACGGCGTTCCTTACTCACGAGGATCTGCAGTGCAGCTCGCTCGGAAACTGCCGTGCAGGAATTTCCGCCGATACACCTCAGAAAATAATCGCCCTTGACCGTGACTGTGATTACTGCGCAGGAATGTTTATCTGGACAGGCTCGGACTATATCGGAGAGCCTACCCCCTACTCCACCAAAAATTCGTACTACGGCAGCATTGACACAGCAGGACTTAAAAAGGACAGCTTCTATCTGTACAGGGCGGCGTGGACGGATAAGCCTGTGCTTCATCTTATGCCTTACTGGGATTTTAACGAAGGACAGATGATAGATGTTGTGGCTTACACAAATCTTACCGAAGCGGAATTGTTCCTTAACGGCAGAAGTCTTGGCAAAAAGCAGCCCGTGGAGTACACCGCAACATGGAAAGTACCCTACGAAAAGGGAGAACTTCGCATTTGCGGAAAAACAAAATCGGGAGAAACCATCGAGGACGTTAAGCACTCCTTCGGCGACAGCGCAAGACTTGTACTTAGCTGTGAAAAACGCACCGTTTCTGCCGACGGCGAGGATATTGCGGTTGTGGAAATTTCTGCGGTCGATAAGGACGGCTACGCCGTTGAAAACGCCCGTGACAGGGTAAAAATACAGGTAACAGGGGGCAGGCTTGTGGGCTTTGACAACGGTGACAGCACCGATTACGAAAGCTACAAATCCGCAGAGCGCAAGCTGTTCTCCGGCAAGGCTGCGGCTTATATCGCACCCGACACCGAAACGGGAGAAATTATGGTAAAAGCCTTTGCAGAGGGTCTGACGGGCGCAGAGCTTGTTATAGAGAAAGCCGCAGGAAATGTGCGGAAAGGCATGTCCTGCACGGAAAATATCACCGAAGTGACAGGCGGAAAAGTACCCGTAAGAAAGATAGAGCTTGTCCGTGATACGGGAGAAAAACTCACCCCCGAAAGCCCTTCAGGCAGGATAACAGCAAAAGTTCTGCCCGAAAATGCAGGCTTTGGCGACCTTGTATGGAGCGTTGTAACGAACAGCGGAATTTCCACAAACGCTGCTTCTGTTTCTGCTGACGGAAATACTGCTCTGATTACGGCTTCGGGTGACGGAGCATTCAGACTTCGCTGTTCCTGCTCAAACGGAAAACCTCAGGCGGAAGTCTTTTCGGAGTATGAGTTTACTGCGGAAGGCTTCGGTCAGGCGTACTTTGACCCTTACGAATTTCTCCCTTCCTGCCACTATACATACAGTCTGTCGGTCATGGACGAGGTGTCAAAGGGCGGCGTGAATATCAAGGCAAAGAACAATATTGTCGGCTTTACAAATACCGATTTCGGCAAATACGGCACGGACAGCTTCCTTATCCGTGTGATAAACTGGCATAAAAACGACCCGTTTGGCTTCCGTTTATGGCTTGGCAAGCCGAACGAAAGCGGCTCGGAGTGCCTTGGAGAGTTCACCTATCAGGCGGATTTCATATGGCAGACCTATCAGGACAACAGCTATACTTTGCCTCGAAAGCTGACGGGAGTGCAGGACATTTACTTTGAGTTCGACAAGACCGACCTGCGCATCGACTTCGGCGGCTTTAAGTTTGAACCGAAGCTGAAAGCCTATGAAAAGCTGAACGCTTCGGACTGCGACCTTATCCACGGCGACAGTTATGAAATATCCGGTGACAGGATAACGGGCATCGGAAACAACGTATTTATTGATTTTGAAGATATGGATTTTGCAAAGGGCGTTTCCGAGGTTCGGCTGACGGGAAGAACTCACCACGATAACGATTCTATCCACCTGCATTTTGCGGACGAAACGGGAGTGGTGCTTAAAGAGATAATTGAGTTCCCGTACAGTGAGGATTACACCGCAGTTTCGGTAAAGCTGCCCTCTGTGCAGGGTAAAATGACCGTGAAGCTGCAGTTCCTGCCCGGCTGCGCATTTGATTTTGAGAGCATTGAGTTTATTCAGCAGGAATGAAAATAAAGTCCTTAATTTGGATTTACTGCTTTTATGAAAAAGTCAAGAGATATTACTAATGAAACTTATTTGCTTACAAACAATGCAAAGGGGCTGTAAAAAAAGTCCCACCAACAAGCCTGCCTTTCCGATTTCTGGAAAGAGCAGGCTTGTTTAGTTGTATATAGCGAAAAACAAACAATGGTAACCGAAATTAGGGTACAGCAAACACAGCGACAAAAACTCAGCGCTTTATTGCCGTGTTGAAAAGTGTTGAAAAAAATTTAATTTACGCTGCTTTTTTGCATTGCAAGCTTCTTTAAGTGAAATTTATGAAGATTAAAACCACAGCAAATTAACGCAATTTCCAAATTTATGGCTTTTAACCCTCTTCTTCGGGCTCGGGTATATGACCTGTTCCACTTGATAATGCCGTTTGCACCTTCCGACTGAATACTTCGGTTCATACGCAGAAGTGCTCCGTGGACACAGTTCAGATTGCCAAGCACTTCCTCATGAAACCTTGTCAGTTCTTCGTTTAAACTTACAACGCGATTTCCTTTGCACTTGCAGCATTTTTCTTTGTGAGGACAATCACTGCAATCCTCACATTGATACAATTCCTCTGTTCTTCCGTATTTGTTTCTCTTTACCGGTCTGCTGTAAAGATAATGAAACTTCTTTCCGTTCCGTCTTTAAAAGTAACTGAGCAGCTTGCTTTGCCGATGGTCACGAACTCTACCATGCTGCCCCAGAGGGCATCATCAAATTCTGTAATAATACCGTCCTGTCCTCTCAATATCTTAATGAACTGAAGTATTCTCTCGCCACGGGCTTCTTTCTGCTCAATTTTTTCTGTCAGTTCATCGTATTTTTTCTTTGCGGTTTCATAATGGGAAGCTTCATGAGCTTGCTCCCGAACATATTACAAGCAGACTTGCTGTTATTCCCGGAAAAGCATACATGGTCGAGTATAACCGTATGAAATATATGTGTCCCGAATGCGACAAGAAAGCGGATAAAGCTGTCATTGTTGCTGCTCCCAACGGTACACCGACCCCTGTTACAAACAAAGGTCTTGCAGACGCATCGCTTGTTGCAGACATCATGCAAAGAAAGTATCAGCTTGGCGTGCCGCTTTATCAAATCGTTCTATAGACAAAGCCGATAGATAGAATAATCCAAGTTAGGTAAACTTGTTTACCTTGGAGAGCGACTGCAGGCATGCTGGTCTGTCGGTCAGCCCCTCTGTCACTTCGTGACACCTCCCCCGCAGGGGGAGATTACACCTGTCAAGGGAGCTTGCCGCAGAATTGGATTATTATATCCGAGGATTTAGTCTTACGGTTGATTTGATATTAGTATTAAACCTCATCTAGCAATAATTCGCTTAACTAATTTAACTGAATCGGAGAAGAATTGGTTTTTTCGATAAGCAAAATAATAGCACACATTAGGAATAACCAGACAAATGATTCCTTTTATAATTAGTCCACCAAACCCATCAAGGCTTATCAAGCGAGTTGCGCTGTATGTAATGACCGAAATGACTGCAGTTACACAGGCATATAATGCATGCGAAAGGAAGTATCGTT
>JBJFFR010000141.1:0-36026 GCA_051891935.1 Oscillospiraceae bacterium | reverse complement strand
ACGGGTCCTTTGTAAACTAAACTATACTATATATATGAAAGGAAAACACTATGACGATTAATCATATTGAAGTAATAAGGTCATACGATAAATGTCTGCTTAGGGCGGTGTTCTCCGCCACAATAGATAACTGCTTGACGATAGTCGGGATAAAAGTCATACAGGGTCGCACCAAAAGATTTGTTTTGCTTCCATGCAGGAAAAACAAGCTTGGTCTATATGAAGAAATACTTCGGTTTTCTAACTATGAGGATAAGCTGCTTTTTGAGGAAACTATTCTTAAAGCTTACGATAAATATTTGGAGATCAAGGATGCTTTTGAAGAATAAAGCTTTGGAAGCAAGTCAAATATATGAATAATCAATGAATTTAATTGTGAAAATGCACAAAATAGGACAACCCTAAAAAAACTTCAAAACTACGCAAAAAGCGGTTAAAATCGTACATCTTCCGCATTAACGAAAAAAATCAATATGTAGAATTATAGCAAAGGGTATTGACATCTTATTACAATATATGGTATAATGCGATTGTAGAAACTTGTTACCCAAAGACATTTTATCCGACAGCAATTGAAGAGCAGAATTATCATCCATTGCTCATTTGTAATATGACACCTATGAAACGCCGATTAATATGTTTGGCTTTTTAGAAGTCATAATCATTGTTTTACATACTATATTTACAGCTGTCTGATACATACTCTTGTATTTGGGCAGCTGTGTTTTTTTACAAATTTCTTTTAAGGAGTGTGATCATTCGGCTATTCCAGATATCACAGAGGAAAACATTTTAAAGAAGAAAAGATTGACTTTGCAACTGCTTGCTTTTGATGTTAAAGGGGAGACTGTATATTCTAATCCGTATCTGTCCAAATTAACACAGAGGTGCAATTTTATGAACATATTTATTGACGAAACAACTCGTGATATCGATATCTGGATAATGGCAAAAGAAAAAGACAATGAAGAAACAGCTAAAATCCTTGATATTATTGTAAACTACTGTAAAGGCAATAACTTGCATACTACTGTATTCATTTCAGGGGGAAAAGATCTCAATGAAACTACCCTCTCTTTGCTTATCAACCAGATTAAAGGCAAGGATTCTGCTTAAGGATAAAGGGTATCGTAAACCAAAACGATACCCTTATTTTTCCTGTTGACCATTACACAAACATTGTGTTACTATATTACTATATAATAAAGGATGTGAAACGATGATTCAAAAAATTGCTGCATACTGCCGTATTTCAGTTGACGAAGAAAAAGACAGTGAGAATACTTCTATCGAAAATCAGAAAAGCATTATTTCCGATCACATTGAAAAAAATTTTCCCAACAGTATCGTGGAGTATTATGAGGACCGTGACCGTTCGGGATACACCTTCGAACAGCGTGAAGGCTATCAGGAAATGCGTAAAGGTCTGATGAACGGTAAATATGATATACTCATTATTAAAGATTTTTCACGTTTCTCCCGAAGAAACAGCAGAGGTCTTGCAGAGCTTGAAGACCTTAGAGATAACGGTGTTCGCATCATCTCGATAAACGACAATGTTGACTATCCCAAAGACGACGACTGGCTGCAAATACAGTTTCGATTTCTGATGAATGAAATGCCTGTTACCGACACAAGCAAAAAGGTACGCAAGGTAGTAGAAAACCGCCAAAAGGACGGTAAATGGATCTGCAGCGTTCCTTACGGCTACACAATGACCGACAGCAAGGCGATGAAGTTTGAGATTAACGAAAAGCAGGCGGAAGTCGTTCGTATGATCTATGATATGTATCTTTCCGGTATGGGTTACAAAGCTATTGCAAGAAGGCTGACGGAAATGAAAATTCCCACTGCAAGACAGGACGAAATAGTCCGCCGTGAAACCATGGGAAAAACCACCCGTCTGAAAAGCAGCAACTGCTGGAGTATCGTTTCAGTCAGCGAGATACTTCGCAATGACTTTTATATCGGAACTCTCCGTCAGCATAAATCCAGCAGAAAAAAGATAAACGGCAGCAGTATGCCTCTCCCCGAAAGTGAGCATATCGTTAAAAAAAACTTTCATACGCCCATTATTCCCGTGAATGTATTTGAACAGGTACAGCAGCAGCTTGAAATCCGTTCCCGTTCCAATTACAGAGGGATCAAGAAGTACAGGACAGACTATACGGGTTATCTGCTCTGCGGTGACTGCGGAAAGCCTATGTCGTCCATGAGCCGTCCGGAGCTTGCGCCTGCTTATAGGTGCAGCACTTATACCAAGCACGGCAAGTCGCATTGCACATCTCACCATATCAGGATAGACCGTCTTGACAGCATTATTAAAAAATATATAGTAATGCTTCGTGATAACTCCGTTCTGATAGCAGAAAAACTGGACAAGCTTCTTGCCGAGCAGCAGAAGACCAATACCTCCGCCGATACATCCGAAACGATAAACCGACAGATCACACAACTTAAATCGGAGCTTACCGCTGCGGCTACACAGCGTATAAGAGATATTATGGCAAATCCTGCGCAGGAAGAGCTTATCAATGAAACCTACGACAGCATTATTTCAGCACATTCGAAAAAGATAGACGGACTTAAAGCCCAGCTTGAACTTATGTCCAAACGTGACAAGACGGTAAGCAGTACAAACAAAGCTGCTGCCACAACAACAACCATTCTGAACAGCATACTTGAAAAGGAACGACTGGACAGAGTCGACATAGGGAATATAGTTGAAAGCATAAGCGTTTATGATGACCATGTTGAAGTAAAGCTTCTTGCCGATATTGATGCTATCATCAATGCCGAATCGGAGCTTGCATTGCTGCAGAACCGCATAGGTACGTCGTTTGACGAGTGTGTAACTGTTATCAGCGAAGGCGACCCGTTGGAGATATACACCAGCGCAGACGGAGAGGTTATATTCAAGAAATACTCTGCGATAAACGAGATGGCGAACTCGGCTTCGCAGGTCGCTGAAGTTATGACCAGACTTGCGAACTGTCCGACCGTTGTTTTCGACCGCGATCATGTTGTCGCTGTCGCAGGTGTACAAAAGAAGGAATTCAGCGAACGCCGTGTTTCACGCGCACTTGAAGAATACCTTGAAAACCGCAAAAACTATATCCGTTCGTCAAGCGCAGATGCAAAGGTCTTCCCCGTTGAAGGCGTCGATCAGGCAGCTCTCGCCTGCTCCCCTATCCTCGCATCGGGAGATGTTACGGGTGCAGTTGCATTTCTTGCCCCGAATGACAACGCCGTTGCAAACGAAGTTCAGCAGAATCTTATCCAGGCAGCAGCGCAGTTTCTCGGCAAACAGATCGAAGACTGACAGCTTCTTCGCAAAAAATCAGCGCCGTACAAGCGATTCATTGTACGGCGCTGATTTTTTTCAAATGAAGAATAATTATTCTGCAAACATTGCAGTGGAAAGGTATCTTTCACCGGTGTCGGGAAGAAGTGCAACAATGTTCTTTCCCTTATTTTCGGGACGCTTTGCAAGCTCGATAGCTGCCCAGAGTGCAGCGCCCGAGGAAATTCCTACGAGAACTCCTTCTGTTCTTGCGATAAGTCTGCCCGTTTCAAATGCGTCCTCGTTCTCAACAGTGATTATCTCGTCATATACCTTTGTGTCAAGAGTTTCGGGAACGAAGCCTGCGCCGATTCCCTGTATCTTATGTGCTCCTGCAACGCCTTTGGAGAGCACAGGTGAGCTTGCAGGCTCAACAGCAACGACCTTTATGTCGGGATTACGGCTCTTGAGATACTTGCCGACGCCGCTGACGGTTCCGCCCGTGCCAACGCCTGCAATGAAGATATCGACCTTTCCGTCCGTGTCATTGTAGATCTCAACGCCCGTTGTCTTTTCATGTACAGCAGGGTTTGCAGGGTTTGTGAACTGTGACGGGATAAAGCTGTTCGGTATCTCCTTTGCAAGCTCTTCAGCCTTTGCGATCGCGCCCTTCATTCCCTTTGCGCCCTCTGTAAGTACAAGCTCTGCACCGTAAGCCTTCATAAGATTGCGGCGCTCGATGCTCATCGTTTCGGGCATTACAATTATAATTCGGTAGCCTCTTGCGGCGGCGATAGCGGAAAGACCTATGCCTGTATTACCGCTTGTAGGTTCGATGATAACACTTCCCTCTTTGAGTATACCCTTCTGTTCAGCGTCCTCGATCATCGCCTTTGCAATACGGTCCTTTGCGCTTCCGCCGGGGTTAAAAAGCTCAAGCTTTACGAATATCTTTGCGTCAAGCTCCTTTGCCTTTTCAAGGTTCTTTACCTCAAGAAGAGGTGTTCTGCCGATAAGTTCTGTTACACTTGAATAAACGTTCATGAAAATTACTCCTTTTTATTTAGTATAGAAATTCTCTTACAAATCCTATGTTATTGATAAGAATTATAACACCTATTTCCTATATTGTCAATAGGTTTTAGGGTATTTGCGATAATTTGTAGAATTTTTCCATTGTAGTAATGTTTTCTAATCGCTTTTTGTATCTTTTTACCAATAAATTTAGCTTAAAACATGTGTATATATCGAATCCATGTTTTCCGATAACAAATCCTTATACTAATCTTTAATCGTTCTATAGACAAATCCACGAGATAGAATGCGCCCAATCAAGGAAAACGACCGCAGGCAGGCTCGCCGCCTGTCAAGGGAGTTTGACGCAGAGTGGGCGCATTATGGCCGAGGATTTGTCTATAGGTTGATTGAAGATTAGTATTATTGCCAATCCTCATCAACACCGATCTGTTTATCTGTTTAATAAAACCTGTGACACACCGACAAATTTAAAACTTTATACATAATTTTACCGAATTATTCTTATTATCTCAATACTTTGGCGATTGACAAAATACTATTTAACTGATATACTTAATGTATATGTAATCATTTACAAAATGCTGCATTGGAGGGAATACAATGGACAAACTAAAAGCTGAAGAATATTTATCACCACTATACGACAAAGACCGTGACAGCATGAGCAAAGCACTATTTGTCAATCTTTTTATCCAGCAAAACCGTGTACAGACCACATTTGACAAGGTATCGTCGGAGATCTCAACAAAACAATGGCTGCTCCTCGCAATGATCGCCAACTGTCCCGAGCCGAAAACGCTCACCCGTATCGGACAGCTTATGGGCTGTTCAAGACAGAATGTAAAACAGCTTGCCGATTCGCTTGAAAAGAAAGGCTTTCTTAATATAAAAAAAAGCGGAAGCCGAAGCGTATGTCTTGAACTGACCGAAAAAGCCGATCAGTATTATGACGAGATATGTGAAATGCGCAAGGATTTTCTTAACAAGCTTTATACCGAACTTACCGATGAGGAGATCAAACAGCTGTATGCTCTTCAAATCAAGATCTTCAAAGGCATTGAAGCTGCAGAGGAATTTGCTTTGGAAAAACAAGCTTCCGGCAAAATCAAATAAAAATCAGCTGCATAAGAAGTAATATCGCACCTTATGCAGCTTTATCATTTTTAGAAATCAATCCATAGCCTTCTTGATAGCGGCCATAAGCTCGTCGTAGGTTTCGTATGCAGGAAGATCGGGATTGTCGTTCTTGATCTTGTCTGTGCTCTTGAAGAGGAAGCCTGCCTTGCTTGCCTTGATCATACCGAGGTCGTTGTAGCTGTCGCCGCTTGCGATAGTCCGGAAGCCGATAGACTGGAGAGCCTTTACCGTGGTGAGCTTGGACTGTTCGCAGCGCATCTTGAAGCCTGTTACCTCGCCGTTTGGAGCAACTTCAAGGCTGTTGCAGAAGATCGTCGGATAGCCGAGCTTCTTCATAAGAGGAGCTGCAAACTGTGTGAATGTATCGCTGATGATGATGACCTGTGTGAAGGAACGAAGCTCATCGAGGAACTCCTTTGCGCCGGGCATCGGGTCGATCTTTGCGATAACGTCCTGAATTTCTTTGAGTCCGAGGCCGTGTTCCTTGAGGATACCGATACGGTATTTCATAAGCTTGTCGTAGTCAGGCTCGTCACGGGTTGTCTTTTCAAGCTCGGGGATACCCGTTTCCTTTGCAAAAGCGATCCATATCTCGGGAACGAGAACGCCTTCAAGGTCTAAACAAGTGATATACATTTAAAAACATCCTTTCAGAATAGCTTTGCCGTTTCGATCGGCATTATTCAATAATATTTTACTACATTAAACCATAAATGTCAAGAAATTTGTAAAAATACGTTTATGTCGGGCATAATAACTTATAAGACACGGTATTTCAGCGAGTAAACAAACAATGAAATTTCTACGAAGATATGGTCATAATCACCATATTTTACTGTAGGGGACGGGTCGCCCGTCCCGTTTTTTGAAAGTATCGGTGACAACGGGACGGGAAACCCGTCCCCTACAATAGTTTGTTAATATTTTGAAGAAGAATAATTCACTCATTAAAACACCGTGCTTATATGATCAACCCTCTTGACATAGGGTTCCAAAAATGATACAATTATTGTATATAATTGTCAAAAATCAGAAATGAGGTCTTTTTAGCAATGCTTGAATTGAAAAAAATTTCCTATTCCACCGAGGCTGAAAACGGCGGAGAAAAGGAGATCATAAAGGAATTGAGTCTGCGCATTGAGGACGGAAAGTTTCTCGCGATAACAGGTCCGAACGGCGGAGGAAAATCGACCACCGCCAAGCTTATAATGGGCATAGAAAAGCCGAACTCGGGCAGCATAATTTTTGACGGTCGGGACATCACCGATATGTCGATCACCGACCGCGCGAATCTCGGCATCGGCTTTGCCTTCCAGCAGCCTGTCCGCTTTAAGGGAATACGCATAATCGACCTTCTGCGAATTTCCGCAAAGCGTGAGCTCACCGTTTCCGAAGCCTGCACCTTCCTTTCGGAGGTCGGACTTTGCGCAAAGGATTATATCAACCGTGAAGTTAATGCAAGCCTTTCGGGCGGCGAAATGAAGCGTATCGAGATCGCAGGAATAGCCGCAAAGAATTCAAAGCTTTCCGTTTTCGACGAGCCGGAAGCAGGCATCGACCTTTGGAGCTTTTCCAACCTTATAAAAGTATTTGAGAAAATGCACGAGGACAGATCAAAGTCTATAATCGTTATCTCGCATCAGGAGCGAATACTGAACATCGCTGACGATATCGCCGTTCTTTCGGACGGAAAGATACTTCACTACGGAAAGAGAGAGGACATTCTCCCGAAGATACAGGGAACTTCCTCCGCAGTTAACCCCTGCCGTGCGATCACAGGCTAAAAGACCTGTCAAACGGAAAATACCTGAAAGGAATTACCATAGCTATGTTAGATGAGATACAGAAAAGGATCCTTGAGGAAGTCGCAGACCTGCACGGCGTTCCCGAGGGCGCATACAACATCCGTGCGAATGGCTCGGCTGCAGGAAGAAACACCACCGCAGACATTGATATCATCTCAAAAACGGACAAATCGGGAATTGACATAAAGATCAAGCCGGGAACGAAAAACCAGAGCGTTCACATCCCCGTCGTCATCAGCGAAAGCGGATTGAAAGAGGTAGTTTACAACGATTTCTTCATCGGCGAAGACTCGGACGTTGTGATAGTTGCAGGCTGCGGGATTCACAACTGCGGAACACAGGCTTCGCAGCATGACGGCGTTCACCGCTTCTTTGTCGGCAAAAACGCAAAGGTAAAATATGTTGAAAAGCACTACGGCGAGGGTGACGGAACGGGCGAACGCATCCTTAACCCTGTTACCGAGGTCTATATGGAAGAAAACAGCTCAATGGAAATGGAAATGGTGCAGATAAAGGGCGTTGATTCGACCAAGCGCACCACCACCGCAAAGCTTGACAAGGGTGCAAAGCTCGTTGTCCGCGAGCGCCTTATGACGCACGGAGATCAGTACGCCGAAAGCACCTACAACACCGAGCTCAACGGTGAAAACTCGGGTGCCGACATCGTTTCACGCTCGGTCGCAAAGGATAATTCCGTTCAGATCTTCTATTCCAAGCTGGAGGGCAACGCTGCCTGCACAGGTCATACCGAATGTGACGGTATCATTATGGACAATGCGAAGATCAGCGCCGTTCCCGCCCTTGACGCAAACAATATTGACGCTTCGCTCATTCACGAAGCCGCTATCGGAAAGATCGCAGGCGAACAGCTTATCAAGCTTATGACCCTCGGACTTACCGAAGCCGAAGCCGAGGCACAGATCGTTAACGGATTCCTGAAGTAAGAAAGGCAAGGTCATTTTATGATAGTAAAAACATCAAAGCTTGCTGCTGCGGCTGTTGCAGCGCTCCTCTGCACCGCTGTATTCACGGGATGCAAGGAAACCGACGACAAGCCGGCTCCTTCCGAAACTGAAGCGACCTCTGCTTCACCCGAAAACAACGATGCAGACAATACATCCGATGAAAGCGCTGCTCCTGCAATTGTCGGAGTTTTCGGCGATATACGCACCGAGTTCAACGACAGTCTTGACCTTGCAAAATATCCGCTCACACCGAACAATGTTCCGAGTGACTTTGAACTTGTTATCGAAGCCGAGGATGCGGAGCTTTCGGGCGGCTGCAATGCTGTCGAAGCAGAAGGCTTTTCGGGAAGCGGATATGTCACAGGACTTAACAAAAATACCGACAGTATCTCCTTTAAGGTAACGCTTGAAAACTCGGGAATGTACGACTTGGATTTCCGATGCAAAACTCCCGATACGGGCAGAGTAAATTATGTTTTCATTGACGGAAAGCACTCGGGAGATATAAAATCCAAAGGCTCGGCAGAGGTCAATGACTCGTTCATGAAGGGTATCTACCTTGAATCGGGCGAACACGAGATCATGCTTTCGCCGCAGTGGGGATATGTTGACTACGACAGCCTTATCATCACTGCAAACACCTCCATAAATGACGATACATACAGCATTACCGAGCCGCTCTCCAACCCGAACGCCGATGAACATACCAAGCGCCTTTACAAATTTCTCTGTGACGCTTACGGAAACTATTCTCTTACAGGACAGTTCGCCGACAAGGGCAGACAATCCTCCGAGCTTTCAAGGATAAAGCAGGCAACGGGCAAGGAGTTTGCTGTTCTCGGAATGGATATGATGGATTACGCAAGTCAGAACGTTGCAAACGGTGCAAGCAGCAGAACGGTAGAGTTTGCATACGACTGGTACGAAAATGCAGGCGGCATCGTTCAGCTTTGCTGGCATTGGAGCTCGCCCGAGCAGTACGCAAAAAACGATGCAGACAATCCGTGGTACAAATCCTTCTACAAGGAAGCTTCAAATATTGATCTGAACAAGATAATGAACGGCGAAGACGACGAGGGCTATGAGCTTCTGATGAAGGACATCGACCTTATCTCCGAACAGCTTGCAAGGCTACGTGATATGGGCGTTCCCGTCATCTGGCGACCGCTTCACGAAGCGTCGGGCGGATGGTTCTGGTGGGGCGACTGCGACCCCGAGAGCTACAAGAAGCTCTGGAACACGATGTACGACAAGATGACAAACGAGCATAACCTCACGAACCTTATATGGATGTGGAACGGACAGGATCCCGAATGGTATCCGGGTGACGAAACAGTCGACATCATCTCCTACGATATTTACGCAGGAAATCACGTTTATGAAAGCTTTGGCGGAACCTTTACCGAGGCTGTTGAAACCTCTCCGAAGGGCAAGCTTGTAGCACTTTCGGAAAACGGCTGCGTAATGGATCCCGAGCTTACGATGAAAAACAACGCACGCTGGCTCTTCTGGGGAACATGGGCAGACCCGTTCACGCTCAAGAACTTCATGCTCAACGAAGAATACACCGAAAAGGATATGCTTATAAAAGCGTACAACAACGACCGCACTCTCACGCTTGACGAGCTGCCTGATCTGAAAACATACCCACTTGATTAATGCGTAATTCATAATGCGTAATGCGTAATTATTTTCACATAAACTAAAAACGGTACGATCACGAAAATTGATATATCAATATATCAGTCGTGGTCGTACCGTTTGATTTTTTTAAGTTTCAAATTATCTTTGGATATTCATTGTGACGCTCGGCATCAAAAAATCACGCATTACGCATTACGAATTACGCATTATAAATAGCGCATTACGAATTACGAATTTGAAAAAAATTCACAAGCAGTATTACTTGCGTAATGAGGAAGGGTCTTCCTCGATCTTTCGGAAGATATGCATTGCAACGCCGCTTATCGTGAACATTATGCAGGCAGGTCCTATCAGTGCACCGATGAACATTGTTGTTGTATTCCAGAATATTATCAGCAATTCAATCACAATTATGACAAGGAGCATAACGGTTCTGCCGAAAAACTTCATTCCTATCCTGAACGAATTCTTTATCGAATTTATTACGGTATTATCGTACCTTGCAAGCAGCGGAAAAACGTATAAAAGACAGAAAATGAAGATATACGCCGAAAAACATCCGAGTATAAGTATTCCTATACCGCCGCTTTCCATTAAATTATAAAGCTGAAAATCGAGGTATACAGCTTCAAAGCACACAGGCGGAAGAAGTCCGATAAATATTCCCTGCTTCCAGTTCTCCTTGAACGCCTTCCAGAAATCCTTTATGACGTTGCCCTCCTGATCCTCGGACATTCGCAGCAGCACAGTGTATGCTGCGATCGTACTTCCTCCGATAGTAACTATCGGTATGCAGAAGACGATCCACATAAAGTTCAGTTTAAGGATGTCCCACAGTCTTTGCATAAACTGATAAAACGGGCTTTCAACGCTGAATAATTTCATTAAAACCTCCGAAAAATCTTATAGGAAAACGCTGATTAAAGCGAAGCGTTCGTTTCGCCGTTTTGAAAAATGTACGAGTTTCCGTCTTTGAGGACATTTTGAAAAACGGCTGAAACGTATTAATCAGCGTTTCCTTAGAAACACAAAACGGGATCTCAAAGGGAAGACCATTTGGTATTCCCATATATGAAACCCCGTAAAATTTGCTGAACGGCTTTTAGCCCTTAACTGCTCCGAGCATAATACCCGATTCAAAATACCTTTGCATGAACGGATAAACGAGCATGATCGGAATAATTGTGATCATTGAGATTGTGTACTGAATGATCTTTGTGTTCATCGCACCCGAGAGCGCTGCAACGTCCGAGCTTGAAGTAGCTCCGTTTACCATAGCGCTGAGGTTTGACGACTGGTTCAGGTAGACATAAAGTCTGTGCTGAACGGTATAGAGTTCAGGCGAGTTGGAGTTGTAGATAAGCGAATCCTGGAAGGAGTTCCAATGTCCTACTGCGCCGAAAATAGCGATAGTTGCGAGGATAGGCTTTGAAAGCGGCCATATTATCTTATAGAAGATAGTCCAGTAGCCTGCTCCGTCGATGAACGCACTTTCTTCGATCTCACCCGGGATAGATTCAACGTATGTCTTTACGAGAATGATGTTGTACGGTGAAACGATAGCAGGGATGATGTAAACGAGGAATGTGTTGGTAAGACCGAGCATTGAAAGATTGAGGTATGTAGGGATAAGTCCTGCATTGAAGTACATTGTGATAACGAGGAATCTGTACCAGAACTTTCTGTGCCACATCTCATTCTTTGTCATAAGGTAGCCTGCAAGTGCAGATGCGAAAACCATGAGGACTGTACCGATAAGTGTTCTCAAAATGGTAACAACGAACGAATTCCAAAGGTCGTTTACGTTTGCCATCATGATATAGTTCTGAATGGTGACCTGCTGCGGGAAGAACGTGATAACGCCCTTCTTAACAAGCTCGTTATTCGAGATTGTGTTGATGAAAATATAGTAGAACGGGAAAATACAGCTCAAGGTGAATACAATGAAGAACAGGTAATTCAGGATATTGAAAACAATATCGCCGGGAGTCAGCTTGATCTTCGATTTAGTCTTTTCCTTCATGATCTTTTCATGTGTTGACATTTCAAACCGCCTCCTTATACAATGCTCTCGCCGCGGACAAGCTTGGAAACGCTGTTAGCAGCAAAGAGGAGAATTACGCTGATAATGGACTTGACCATACCGATAACTGTTGAGATCGGGATAAGTCCGCTTGTGATACCGAGGTTGTAAACGTAAAGGTCGAGAACTTCGATATTGTTCTTGTTGATCGCATTGGAGAATACGAGGTACTGTTCCATACCGTTTGAAAGGATATTTGCGATCGACATAAGAAGAAGAACCATATATGTAGGGATAAGCTCGGGAATGGTGATGTACCACATCTTTGCAAAACGTCCTGCGCCGTCAACGGTAGCCGCTTCGTAAAGCTGCTGGTCGATACCCGAAATGGAAGCGATATAGATGATAGCGCTCCAGCCAAGTCCCTTCCAGAGTCCCCATGCGAGCATCTTGAGCCACATGTGAGAGTCGCTCATGAGGTAGTTTGTCATTGTCGGATGACCTATTGAAGTGAGGAAGGTGTTGATAAATCCGTCAGTTGAGAAGATCGCAAGTGCGATAGCGTAAACGAGAACCCAGCTGATGAAGTTTGGAATAGTCGTGAAGGTCTGAACGATTCTTCTGAATGCGGTGTTCTTGATCTCGGAAAGGAAGATAGCGAACACCATAGGCACCCAGCTCGTAGCGATGCCAAGACCGCTCATTGCAAGTGTGTTCTTTACAACTCGGATAACGTCTTTTCTTGTTGCAGAGGTGTTGAAAAGCGCCTTGAACCACTTGAAGCCGACAAACTTGTCCATAGAGAGCGTTTCGCCCGACTTATAATCGAAGAACGCATATCTCCAGCCGAAGAGCGGCAGATAGCAGAACACGAACGCAAGAACGAGGATCGGGAGCATCATAAGGAAAAGTCTGAACTTCGGAGCCATTTCTGCCTTTTCGCCCTTTGTAACGGGAACAAGAACCAGTTCAGCAGCCGAAATAATAAGCGTTACAGCTGCAAGAACGGCATAAAGCCAGAAGATAGACGGGAAATAAGGTTCTACCTTTTCGATCTTTTCGGAACCGAGAAGCATATTATAGGAACGATCGATTCCAAAAAGCGCACAAACTTCGATGATCGAACCGATAATTGTGAAGAGTGTGCTCGTTTTCTTCATTTTATTGTTTCCGAGCGACATACAAGAGCCGATTATCATTACCACTACCGCCAACACAATGATAAGGCTGCTGGCGTTGAGCAGCTTGAAAGCGGACTCGGGTACCCATCCTCTTGAGAACGCACGGCCAAGGTTTGTAATAAGAGTTTTGTAAGAAACGCCGCAGGTGAAGAGCGACATATTCTTATTGATCTGATCGGTTATTCTCGCAGCATTGAAATTCGGGAAGAAAAGAATAATGATATTTACCACCACGGATGCGCGAATTATCCAGAAAAGGATATCGCAGAGCCTCTCACGCGGAGAACGGAACTCATCTCTTCTCTTCAGTTTGGTTTCAACAGCTGAAATGACACCACCTGACATTTTGTACTGCACCTCCAAAGTTTTTAAACAATCAAAGCACCTATACAATACAAAAAGTACGCACAAAGCCTTGATTATTTTGTAAAAATATGCTACAATGTAAACAAATTATATCACAGTTTTATCACCTTTACAATAAAAATAACGACATTTTTTAGCACAATAATGACATAAACAAAATACCGTCAAAAATAAACCGATTACATTGTAAGAAGTTACAAAAAACAAGGAAATTTTTTAAAATGAAAGTATTTCACCTTAAAGAATTTACGAGAGAAAACGATTTCCCGTTCCATATTCTTCTTGATAACCATGAAAACACCTTCCCAATCCACAGCCACGCCGACTTCTGCGAGCTTGCGATAGTCATAGGCGGAAGTGCGGCGCACATCGTCAACGATGAATGCTTCCCAATAAAAAAGGGCGATGTTTTTTTCATCGGAAAGAATATGTCGCACGGTTTTTCCGAAGCGGTCGATTTCAGGATATGCAATATAATGTTCAGCAGCGAAGCGTTTTTCGGCGATAATTCGGATATATGCAGGACTGAAAGCTTCCGTTCGCTTTTTTACGAAAAAAACGGACTCCAGACAAAGCTTACGCTTCCGCCCGAGGAATTTATCAGAGTATGTGAGATAGTAAAAATGCTGCAGACCGAATACTGCAGCTGTTCGGACGGCCGTGAAACGCTTATACGAGCATATTTTATGATGCTGACTGTCATGCTGTCACGGCTCCACGCATCAAAGGAATCAGGCAAAAAGCGAAGCGCCGAAAGCATAACCGCCGCAGCCGAATTCATTGAGCGAAACTTCACCGAGAAGCTCACTCTCGATTCGATCGCCGAGGTAACACACTATTCCTCACGGCATTTCGTGAGGATATTCACCGAAACCTATCACCAGACGCCGCAGGAATACATACTTTCGCTCCGTCTGCGCCGTGCAATGAGCTTTCTCGAAGAGGGAGAGCTTTCTATCGAGGAAACGGCACAGCAAAGCGGCTTCGGTGACGGAAACTACTTTTGCCGAGTGTTCAAGAAGCAGACGGGCGTTACTCCGGGCGAATACCGCCGTAAAGCGCTGCGAAGAAAGAACTGAAAGGATACTTTATGACTAAAAAAGAAAGAGCGGCAGCAGCCGTTGAAGGACTTGAAAAGCTTTATCCCGAAGCTGTGTGTTCGCTGGTTTATGAAAAGCCCTATGAGCTTATGATCGCAACACGGCTTTCGGCTCAATGCACCGACGCAAGGGTAAACATCGTTACAAAGGAGCTTTTTGCGAAATTCCCGACGCTGAAAAGCTTTGCCGACGCAAAATGGGAGGATATCGCCGAAATTGTACGTCCCTGCGGACTTTACAAGACCAAAGCGCAGAGCATCGCCGAAATGGCGCACACCCTATACTATGACCTTGACGGGGTTATCCCCGACACGGTGGAAGAGCTTGTAAAGCTGCCCGGTATCGGCAGAAAGACCGCAAACCTTATCGTCGGGGACGTTTTCCGCAAGCCTGCGGTCGTTACGGACACGCATTTTATAAGGATATGCGGAAGGCTCGGACTTACCGCAAACACCGAGCCGCAAAAGGTGGAGGAAGATCTCCGAAAGCTTCTTCCGCCCGATAAAAGCTCCGACTTCTGCCACAGGATCGTGTTTTTCGGGCGTGAATACTGCTGCGCAAGGAGCCCTAAATGCGATGTTTGTCCGCTCAAAAGTCAGCTCGGCGGATACAAATGCAAAATAAAGGACAAGAAAGCCGAATGAACAAATTTGAAGTTTTAAAGCAATACTTCGGACACGATGACTTCCGAAACGGTCAGTCCGAAATAATCGACAACATCCTTTCGGGAAAGGATGTGCTTGCGATAATGCCGACAGGCGCAGGAAAATCCGTCTGCTATCAGGTCCCTGCGATGCTGCTTGACGGGATAACTATCGTTATTTCGCCGCTCATCTCGCTTATGAAGGATCAGGTCGAGAGCCTTGTGCAGTCGGGAATACGGGCCGCTTACATAAACAGCTCACTCAGCGCTGCGCAGTATCGTGAGGTCATACGCCGTGCCGAAAACGGTGAATACAAGCTCATTTATGCCGCACCCGAGCGGCTTACCGCAGAAAGCTTTGTTTCCTTTGCCGAGCGAAGCAATATTTCAATGGTAACGGTCGATGAATCGCACTGCGTTTCGCAATGGGGACAGGATTTCCGACCGAGCTATCTGAAAATACCCGAATTTATAGAAAAGCTCTCCAAACGTCCTATAATAAGCGCTTTCACGGCAACAGCTACCGAACACGTTAAAGAGGACATCTCCTCGCTGCTCGGACTTCGCTCCCCTTTCACTATCACGACAGGCTTTGACAGGCAGAACCTTTACTTTGAGGTGAGAAGACCTGCCGAACGCCTTAACGAGCTTTTGAAGATCGTTGACGAGAACAGAGGGAAAAGCACTATCGTCTACTGCGCCACAAGAAAGAACGTTGAGATCGTTTGCGACGCTTTATGCGATAAAGGCTATGCTGCGACACGCTACCACGCAGGACTTACGGACGATGAACGCCGCCGCAATCAGGACGCTTTTCTTTATGACAAATGCGGCATTATGGTTGCGACAAACGCTTTCGGAATGGGAATAGACAAGTCGAACGTTTCACTCATCATACATTACAATATGCCGAAAAACATCGAAAGCTACTATCAGGAAGCAGGCAGAGCGGGGCGTGACGGCGAACCTGCAAGCTGCATACTGCTTTACAGCGGTCAGGATGTTGCGCTCGCACGTTTCCTCATCGAGAATTCCAACGAGGACAACGACGAGCTTTCCGACAGCGAAAAAGCCGAGCTTCGCAAGCGTGATTACGAACGCCTTAAACAGATGACCTTTTATGCAACGACCACCGACTGCCTTCGTGCAAGCATACTCAAATATTTCGGAGAAAAGCCGCCCGTTTTCTGCGGACACTGCTCAAATTGCTGCACAAGCTTTGAAACGTCGGATATAACCACCGAAGCGCAGAAGATAATCAGCTGCATTTACCGTATCTTCAACCACAACGGACGATATCTCGGCAAGGCTGCGATAACCGACATTCTCCGTGGTTCAAAGGCTGAAAAGCTTATCAGGAACGGATATGACACGCTCTCAACATACGGGATAATGGCTGATACCCCCACCCACAGGATAAGGTTGATACTTGACGAGCTTATCGAAAAGGGGTATCTTAATGTTCACGAGGGCGAATACCCTGTCGTAGCGCCGACCGAACGTGCTGCGGCTGCGATAAGGTCGGGTCAGAGGTTTGAGATGAAGCTGCCGAAGGAAGTCCGCCGCATAACGGCAAAGGAAAAGCCTGCGGAATTTCCTGTTGATGCAGAGCTTCTTGCTATGCTCAAATCGAAGCGCATGGATATTGCCGAAAAAGCGCATATTCCTGCGTATCTTGTTTTCACCGATGCAACCCTTCGCGATATGTGCCGAAGGATGCCTTCAACGACGGAAGAATTTCTCGGAGTTTCGGGAGTCGGACGAAAGAAATGCGAAAGTTACGGTGAAGCTTTTCTCAAGGTCATAAAGGATTTTTCGGACGAAGCCAAAAAGAAAGGCTCCGATACCAAAGAAAAGGGCGGCTGGACGGTCGATGAAACGGAACGTCTGCGAGATGAGGTCGAAAAAGGTCTTTCGCTGACGCAGATAAGTGCCCGTCACGGCAGACCTGCCAACGATATACGAAAGCGTTTGCACGAAACAGGTATCCTTCGATGAAAATTTCGGTAAAAATGCAAATTCAATCTGTACAAGCAGAAATATTTATGATATAATACTACTATTATGATAATGTAACGAAAGAAGGTGCTGCGTTTGAACGGACTTATGGATAAGCTGGGTGATGTTCTGAAAAAGGACAAATTCGGCTCGGAGTTCAAAAATCTGCTGAAAAATCACAGCCTTACCGTTTCCGAAAAGATCGGCGGCACATACAGACTGACGAATGGCGTTTCCGAATTTACCGTAAACACTTCAAAAGCACGTTCGGAATATGAAAGATCGCCTTCGCCCGAGCTCCTTTCCTCACTTATGCAAAAGCTTGAGCAGGAGATAGATATGGAGATACGAATGGTGTCGTTCACGAACGGACAGGAATTTCTCCGACTTGCAATAATGCGTGAGAAGGATATTCGCCCCGGGATGATAAGTGCCGAATTTGCAGGCGGACTTTGCAAGGTGATAGTTTACACCGCCGACGATCTGGAGCTTCGGACGCTTGACGAGGCTGTTTTGAAACGCTGGGGAATGCCGAGAGAGGTCGTTTTCTCCGTTGCCGACAGGAATATGTGCAGGCTTCTCGCAAAGACCAAGGTCAAGAAAACCGATCTTGCCGAGGGAGTGAATGCGATGGAATTTGACCTTCCGTGCAAGCATCTCGGTGTTTCGTTCATTCTCTGCAATGATTTCCGCCGTGTTGTCTACGATTATATGGGAGCGAAATTCCTTGTCGTTGCGCCTTCCTGCGAAAGCATACTTATTCTTGAAAATATTACAAACAATATCCTTGAAAAGCTCGGGAAGGAGATCGTCCGTGAGTACAGGCGCTCGTCAAAGCCGCTCACGACCGATGTTTTCCTGTTCACTCCCGAAAAAATACAGATCGCAGGGCACTTCTCTGTGAAAAACGATCGAAAGGAACGATACTAATGGCAAAAAACAAGAAAACAAGCAGCAAGACCTACACCCCTATCCCTAAAAATAAGGAAAAAAGCCTTGCGATAAGGATCATAATGATCGTTCTCGCAGTTGCACTTGCTGTAGGTATCATCATACTCCCCATTGAAACTACTATCAGGGCAAATGCCGAGGAATCAGAAGGCGTATCGGTCACAGTTGACGCTTTTGAAACGGGCAAGCTTGCCGACGCTATCTCAAAGGCTGCCAACGGAACGGATTACAACTTCATCACCAAAATATGCGTTATGAGCGGAACGCTTGACGCTTCCGACTGGAACGCTCTCACCGCTATACCGAACCTTGAATACGTCGAGCTTGCAAAGACCGACACAAAGGACGGTATCATCCCGAATGACGCTCTCCCCTACCGCAATCAGCTCCGCTTCATAAGCCTGCCGAAAAACACAACGGAGATCGGCGACAAGGCTTTCAACAGCAACAGAAAGCTCGAAAAGATATCCATGCCAAAGACTGTTACAAAGGTCGGAAGCTATGCCTTTGAAGCCTGCGAAGCACTTGCAGAGATGCCGAATTCCGTTTACATAACATACTTCGGCGAGGGTGCTTTCAAGGACTGCAAGAGCTTTGAAAGCTTCACTGTTTCGCCCGAGGTAAAGGAGATACCTGCAAATTCATTCGGAAAGTGCGGCTTCTCCGAGATCATTATCGGACCGTCCGTTACATCGGTCGGCGACGGCGCTTTTGCAGACTGCAATAATCTCAAGGATATCTACGTTTATGCCGAAGCAGCTCCGTCGGTGAATTCTTCAAGCGCATTTATGAATGTCGGCGGAAACGTACACGTTTACCCCGACAGCGCCGAGGGCTACTCCTCATGGGAATACAACAATCTCAAGGTTTCGGGCGATCTTGACGGCGAATACCCCGTTGAAGCTCCCGATCCTGTTGAAACGGCAGAACCTGCCGAAGCATCGGATGAACCTGCCGAAACGGAAGCTCCCGAAGCATCGGAAACACCTGCCGAAACGGAACAGACCGAACAGACAGCTGCCGCAGCTGCTCCCGGACAGGGCGGTTTAAGCGTCGGCGTTGTTATCGTGATCGTTGCTATGGCTGTTGTTATCGCTGTACTTGCAACAATACTTGTAATGAAGTCAAAGAAATCATAAGAGAACAAATTCCGTCAATAATACTTTTATCAAGGAAACGATTGCTTTGCATTTCCTAATATGTTTTATTGACGGGATTTTTTATAATGATATTGGAGAAAACTATGGATAAAAGAATTTCTGCACTCATCGAAAACATTGAAAAGGTCATCGTCGGAAAGCACGATGTTATACTCAATGCAGTTACAGCACTCATTATGGAGGGTCACGTTCTTATCGAGGACGTCCCCGGCGTAGGCAAAACACAGCTTGCAGCGGCACTTTCACGCTCTGTCGGAGGAAGCTTCAACCGAATTCAGCTCACGCCCGATATCATGCCGTCCGACATCACAGGCTTTTCGATGATAAACAAATCCACGGGCGAATTTGAATACAAAAAGGGCGCAGCGTTCTGCAACTTTCTTCTTGCGGATGAAATAAACCGAGCTTCTCCGAAAGCGCAGTCGGCTCTGCTTGAAGTCATGGAGGAGCGGCAGATCAGCGTTGACGGTCAGACCCACGCTCTCATGCGTCCGTTTATGGTGCTTGCAACGCAGAATCCCGTTGAAACCTACGGAACCTATCATCTTCCCGAAGCGCAGATGGACCGTTTTGCAATGCGCATAAGCATGGGTTATCCGACTTCCGCCGAGGAGAGCGCTATCCTTGAAAGGAACGAATTTGAAAACCCCATTTCAAAGCTTTCCCCCGTTATCACAACGGACGATGTTGCCGCTTTGCAGGATGAAGCAAAAAAAGTCCGCGCAGCTGAAAATGTCAAGAGCTACATCGTTGCTATTGCCGAATCAACACGAAATGACGAGAATATCAAGCTCGGAGTAAGTCCGAGAGGAAGCATCGCTCTTTTCAAGGCTGCAAAGGCAAGAGCGTTCATCGACGGCAGGGATTTCATCACCCCCGATGATGTCAAAAACTGCGCTGCGATCGTTCTTGCACACAGGATAATGCTCTCACCGAAGGGAAAGGCTTCACTCGGTTCGGCTGAAGCTGTGATCGAAGCAGCCGTTTCCCGTGTTGCGGTTCCGACCGAATAAAAGGGGCAGCTATGAAGAAAAAAGACCATATCCAAAGCCGTGCAGCTGCGCTTTTTGTACGGTTCATCGGCTATATGATCGCGCTCGAACTTTCGCTCTTGTTTGCGCTTTATATGTCGGCGCCGACAGGCTGGATGTTCTTCTATGTCCTATCGGCAGCGCTCATTTTTTCGCTCATCGTTCAGCTTCTTGCATTCATTTCGTATAAAAAGGGACTTATCCGTGCGGAGATCTCCTTCGGCAGCACTCTTGTTTATAAAAATGAAGAATTGAAGCTCCATATAAAGCTCACCAACGACAGCAGAATCCCTGTTTCAAACATTAAGATAAAGCTTTCCGAAACGGACGGTGCTGTTTTCGATTCGACCGAATTTTCCGCCGCCGTCAGCGCAAAGGGCAGCACAAGCTTTGACGCTGTGATAAGACCTACAATGTGGGGTGCGCTCAATATCGGTGAAGTGAAAATAACCGTTTTCGATTTTATGCACATTATAAGCTTCGGGATCAAGCCGATGCCGAACAGCGAAAAAGCATACGTTTTTCCCGATATTCCCGAGATATCGCCCGACAGTCCTTTCATCCGCTCCGCTGCGGACGCTATACGCTTCTCGGACGAAAGCGAGGATACAAAGGAAAATGACGGCTTCGGTCTGTTCGGCGGTATGCCCGGTTTTACCCACCGTGAATATGCCGAGGGCGACCCGATAAAACGCATAAACTGGAAGCTTTCCTCAAAAAAGGACAGCTACTTTGTCCGACTTGATGACGAAATTGAAGCAATGCAGCAGACTATTGTCATCGACAGCGGAGGAACTGACAGAAAGCTTTGCGAACGCTCGGTCGAGGGTACGCTCGGTGTATGTTCGGCTCTTCTGAAGCTCGGTTTTGAAAGCTCGGTGTGGTTTCTGACGGAAAACGGCTTCATTCAGCATGATGTGAACGATGAAGCGGGACTTTCGGAGCTTCGCACGCTGCTTGCACGATACGAGTTCAGACCGCCCGAGAAAACGCCCCGACTGCCTGCCAAGGAGCTTTGCGATGCTGAAAAGATCGGCTCGGCGATGCTTTTTACGCCCTGTCCGGATGCAATTCTAATCGCTGAAATGAACTTCGCCGAGAATTACGGTCTGAAATTCACAGCAATAACGCACATCATCCCCGACAATGCGGAAAATTCCTGCTTTATATCCGACGATTTCATTGAATAAACTATCTTTAAGAAAGGAGCGGCAGATTTGGAAAACACAAAATTCTTCTCCCGTGAAAATCTGATAAAAAAGGCTCTGCCGTTCATTTTTGTGCAGGTAATATGCTCTGCGCTTTGCAATCTTTACCTCAAAACGTACTTTAGTCCATATATTTTGCTGACAGCGGCGCTGACACTCGCCCTGTTTGCGGCGTTCGACTTCATTTCAAGGCATAAAAAGATCGGATTCTTTGTCTATGCGGCAATAGGAGCTGCAGTTCTCTCTCTGATAGATATTTTTATGGCATTTGCTCCGAGCAGAATCAACTTTATTGAATGGTTTATGACAGGTGCCGCTACTGTTGATACAAATATGGCATATATGCTCACGCTGGTACTGTTTTTCACGTTTTTTATAAGCTCGGTTGTTTATTATTTCACACATATAATTTATCGAATATCGATATTAACTCTGCTTGCGATGATACCCTGTGCTGTATTCATCAAGGCTTCGCAGCCTATCCCGACCTTTTATGCGGCGGCGCTTGCATCCGTTGACGTACTGCTCTATCTTTACCACTATAAAATGTCGTCCGACGCAAACCTTCCACGACACGGAAAGGCTGCGGCTCTGACGGGTTACACCGACTTTGCCGTTGCAGCTCTGCTCATTGCGATACTTGTTCCCAAGCCGCAGGAAACTCCATTCTATGAAAAATTTGAGGAGTTCAGCTCACGCTTTTCATTCAGCGGAAATTACGGCAGAATAGACGGCAGCTACACCGAACATTCGGGCAATGCCGACCTTTACAATCAGATGGAAAGCCGACAGCTTTTCGTCATCAACAGCGATCAGCCCGAATACTACAAGGTTCAGGTTTATGACAGCTATGACAGCGAGAACCGATGGTGGTACTCGAAGACATCAGCTCCGAGCAGAATGTGCCGCCTGTCCTGGCAGGATCTTGCCGAAAGGCGCAGCATAAACAGACTTGCAAAGGCTTATCTCGAATACCTTGACAATGGCGGTCAGCTTCTCCCCGAGGAGGTTGACAGAGCCGCTCTTGAACGCTTTGCCGCCGGGGACGAGCGTGTTCATACAGCCTATATTAAGCCAATTGATTACCCGTCCGTCTACCTTCTTGCTCCCGAACGCACGGTTTCAGCTTCACTTTACGGCAGAAGCGATGTCACCGCTACGGGACGCACCGACCTCGGTGAGATAATGACCGACCCGACTGTGGACAATTCCTTTATCCGTTCAAATGAGGAATACTCCGTAAACTTTTACAACAGAAACGAAGCCTATTCAAGCGGCTATATCGAGTCGGGTCTTTGCAATATGAGCGCCGAGGAGTTCTATGATCTTCTTCTCGATATGGCATACAACTATGATATCAGCACCGAAAATTACAGCACGGTCTATGCTTATCTTCAAGAAGCCTATAACGAGCTTTACAATCTTCCCGAAGACTATGCAGGCTTTGAGCAATATGATATTTCCGAGGAAATGCGCAGCCTTGCCGCAAGCATAACAGAAGGACTGACCTACGATTACGAAAAAGCCGAAGCTATCGAAGCCTTTTTCAATGACGGCAGCTTCACCTACGATCTTGCATACAAAGCTCCGACCGACAAGGACACTCCCGAATTCTTTATAAATCAGAGCCGAAGAGGTACTTGCTCCGACTTTGCAACGGCGTTCTGTTTGCTCGCAAAGGCAGCAGGTCTGCACGTTCACTATGTCGAAGGCTTCAACAGCGGAGAGATCCTTACCGCAGGCGTTTTCAGCATCACAACCGAAAATGCGCACGCATACCCCGAAGTCTACATTGCAGGTTCAGGCTGGACGATCTACGAGCCGACCGTGTTCGGAAACGGTTCGGGTTCCGCTAACGGCAACGCAAACGGCGACGGCGAAACGGATTATCTCACTGTTTTCATCACAAGTCTTATTGCAGTTGTTATCGGAATACTGCTTCTTGCGCTTATCCTCCTTATGCCGAAAATCAGCGAAAAGCTGTTTGAACTTCGCATCAGGCGTTCGGACGGCGGCAAAGCGGTGATACTCATCTACAATCGACTTTCGGCAAAGCTTTCCGCCCGTTTTAAAACCGATACAAAAACCTTCACTCCGAATCAGTTCTCGGGATTTGTTTCCGAAAAGACCGACATTGACATTGAAGAAATAATCATCCCGTTTGAGCAAGCCTGCTACGGCGGACAAAGCATTTCACAGGAAACCGCAGAAAAAGCATTCAGCCTTTACAAAGAAACGATAAAAAAATGCGGTAACAGAAAACCTAAATAAAAGTAAAAACGTGTATCACGAAGAAACGATCGTGATACACGTTTTTATTGTTAGTATTATGTCCTTGCCGCGTTTTTCCTCTTCTTATCCTCATACATAAGGTGGTCGGCTTCCTTTATGAATACGTCCATTCCGTCATTTTCGTTCGGAACAGCTTTATAGATACCGACACTTCCGCGGACTTCATACGGTTTTCCCGAATTTTCATTTATCCTGTCAAGACATTCGTTAAGCTTTGCAAGATACTCCTTATCAAAGCCCTCGTGAGGGGAGATACCTGCCGCAACATATTCATCTCCGCCGAATCTTGCGGTAAATAGCCTTCCCTCGGCAGATTCAAATATCGCCTTCGCCATTGACTTTATCGCAAAGTCGCCGTCGTCATGTCCATAGGTATCGTTGATCGTTTTGAGCTTGTCAAGGTCGACCGAGATCATTATAAATTCTCTTGAGTTTGCACGGCAGTCCTCGAACGCCTTCTGTGCAAACTTGAAGAAGCCTCGGCGGTTGAGAAGCGTTGTCAGCGGATCACGGATATACATATCTTCAAGCTTATCGAGGAAGGAATGGAGTGTTGCCTGTACCCTTGCGTTTTCAAGCACAAGTCCGATAACTCCGCAGTCATAAGTATTTATTACATTGTAGTTTCCGAGACAGAGCGTGAATTCGACGGCAATATAGCCTATTGCTTTATCCTGGAAATGGATCGGCTGAAACATGATGTTCTTGCAGTCAAGCAGAACGCTGTCCAGTTCGGGGATAAGCTCGGATGTCGGAAATGTTCCCATTATCGCGGATTTCTTTGAAATATCATCATATTCAATGCCGTAACCAATCTTTTCCGAATAGCCGTTCGTCCTGTAAAAGCTGTAATCCTGACCCGGCTCGTCGCTGTCCTTTATCTCGGTGTAAAAGTCGTCGCAGATACAGAGCCATGAATGCTTTGTCCAGATCTTTTTGAGGAAAGCGTCCATTTTTTTAACGGTTGCGCCGAAATCCGAGTCGATCTTGACCTCGTCGGCGGTCGTGATTATCTTCTTTGCATAGTATTTAAATCGGTTTATATCGTCATAAAGTGTGTGCATCGTGCTGTTCTGCTCTTTTGCGGTGACAGCCTTTTTACAGCCGCAGGACTGGGCATAATATCGCTCGGTCTTTATCGGAGTATAACCGACCGTTGAGATCTCGCCTCGGAGTATCTTTTGGAGCACATCGGCAATATGATCGGCTGCAATGCTCATATTCGTTCTTGCTGTCGTGATCGACGGGATATAATTCGTCGCTTCGGGGATACCGTCGATGCCCGTCACAATTATATCCTCGGGGATAGAATATCCAAGCTCCGCAGCTTTTCGGCAGATACCTATTGCCATGGAATCATTTGCACAGATAACAGCGTCGGGAACATTCCCGTTATTATGCCATTTTTCAAACACACGTTCGGAAGCCTCATGCCAGAAATAACCTGTTCCGATAAGAGTTTCGTCGACCTGCATACCATGAGCGGCAAGAACCTCACGATAGATCGCTTCACGCTGATCGGAAACGATATTTTCCCTGTTGCCACGAACAAAAGCAAGCTTCTTCCTGCCGTGGACTTCGATAACGTGGTTGATGATCTCACGAAGGCTTTCATTATAGTCAAAGCTGAGGTTGTATGCGCCGTCTACCTGTTCATCGAGCGAGATGATCGGTACGCAATGAAGTGAAGCCTTCTTAATGATATTTTTCTTAACGGCATCGCTTTTGATCGTGAGCGTGAGCAATATCATTGCATCAATATTATCATAATTGATGAGGTTATAAATATTATTTTCTCCGACCTCATGCGGTGTTCCTTCGCTGGATTCGAGCGAAGTTGTATGGAACCACAGAATATGATAGCCGATCTCATTCAATTTTTCACAAAGCATCGTCACGAGCGGACCGGTATATGAGCTATCCGAGTCACCCGACACAACAGCGATCTTGACAGCCTTTTTTGCTGAAAGCTGCTTATTCATTTATCGACCTTCCCTTCTTTTTTCTTTCATACTAATATCAAATCGTTCTATAGACAAAGCCGACAGATAGAATAATCCAAGTCAAGGAAAGCGACCGCAGGCAGGCTGTCGCCTGTCAAGGGAGCTTGACGCAGAATTGGATTATTATATCCGAGGATTTGTCTATAGGTTGATTTGATATTAGTATCAATATAGTAAAAAAACGTTACATTATAACTTTCATCTAAAATCCATAAAAATCGCAATACCTTACTTGTATAATACCATAATACCGCATAAATTTCATTAAGAAATTGTTAACAATGCTCTGCTTGCAAAAAAAAAACCGCTTTTACAAAGAAAAGCGGTCATTTGTGTTATGAAATTATTCAGCAGAAGCTCTTGAAAGCCAGATATACGCAATGTCAAGCGCTTCATAAAGGCTGTTTTTTTCGCTCGATTTTACGATGGCTTCCATTGGGCTCAATTTCTCATCGGTAGCCATTTTATAGACCTTGATCTTTTTTGCGACTTCGAGATCACCGATCTTTTCTTTATCCTTGATATCCATCATAACAACGTAATCATCATACATATTGCCATAATAAATCGTGTTGTCTTTTCTCACAAGAGGGAGTCCTTTATAGGACAGGAATTCTTTCTTTTCAGCCATAGTTGATCCTCCTTTGTGTACTGAAATGTCGAAAACGTTTAATGCTATATTATTATAACATATAATATTAATAAAATCAATAGCTAATATTAAAAAATTAGAAAAATTCTGAAAGATTTTGTGTTTATTACCAGCTTGTGATAAGCTCTTCCCCGTTAAGATACTTCTGAACGTTCTGGGAAAGTCTGTCAACATAAGCTGTTGTGCAGCTGAAGCTTGGTCTTCCATTGAGGACGATAACGGTTCGGCGGTCGCCGATGTTGTAGAACTCAATGGTATCATCTCCGTCCTCGGCCTTGATCTCGACAACTGCATCGGGTGCGCCGCTGACTTCATCAAAGTAAAGCTGCTCGGACGGTGCACGGAGAATGAACTGGTAAAGCGTCTTGAAGCTGTCCGCATCGAGTGCCTTTCCGTCAAACTCAACGCCGAAATCTTCAGCGCTCGAACCAAGAATATCGAATTTAACATCAACATCCGATGTTTTGATGCTGATCGTGTCGATAGCATAGATATAATGGCTCGTTATCATAGTTGTTGTAAGATCAAGCGGCATAGCTTTAAGCCACGGGAGAGATGCTTCATCGAAGATATATACCATATTGATATCGCAAGCCATACCGTAGTAGCCGCCGTTTTCAGCTTTATTACCGATCTTGAGCGTGAACTCTCCGCTCTCGGTATCGGCTGTGACAACGAGCTGCGGATCGTCAAGTCCGTACTGCGCAAGATCGCTCTCCTCGGGACGGATCGCTGCGAAGTCGGACGCTGTAAGTCCGAACATACCTCCCATGACCTCTGCACCCTTTTCGGGATTGATGTCAAGAACAACAGGCTCGCTCATACGGTAGCTCGATGAATTGGAAGTCATGATATTCGCATCGTCAAGACGAGTATCGTAGCCGATAACGATATCGTAATCAAGGTTTTTTCTGCTGATCGTAAGCTTTTTGACAAGAGAGTAATCGGTCTTGTCGTCCTCGTTCTCTGCTGTTTTCTGAACAAAAACGACCTTGTCAACGCAGTTTCGGGGGTCTTCCTTTGAAAATGCAACAGCGGAATCCTTTACGGTATAGACTGTCTTTTCATCGCCGATGCTCATATAGCTGTAAATGGACGAACCGGGGACCTTGTTTCCGATCTTTACGGTATATTGGCTTTTTGAGGCATCGTCAAAGGAAACGGTATATTCCGCAGACGGTTCCGAAAGGCCGTAAATTGACATATCCTCGACATTTTCCATTACCGTTTTGCTCGCGGTAAGAGTACCTGCTCCATTAAGAGCATTATTGATAAATTCGGTGCTTATCGGTGCAAGGATATAGTCAACGATCGTCCAGTAATTGACCTCGCCGCTGGCAACTCTGTTTATTTTATAAGAACCGAACTCGTTTGTGATATTGATGACATCAATATCTGCAGGATCCTTGTCGTAGATAAGACTTGATTCAACTACTGTTTCCTCTTCAGCCTCTTCCTCTTCTGCAGGGGCAGTGAGCAGCAGCGCCGCCGTTACTCCGCCGAGAATGAGCAGAGCAACAGCCGCAATGATGATAAATTTGATCTTCGATTTCATTACTTATGTCTCCTTCTGAGCCATATAACGATACCGGTGATAAGGATAGCTGCAGGGATAAGGACAACGAATACCCAGAACGAAGCATTTGCCTTTGCAGCGGTCGTATCAAAGGTAGGCGCTGTGAGATCCTTTGCAACGATAGAGATACCGCCCGTCTTGCCCGTCATAGCGTTGACGATGGAAACGAAGTAGTCGCCGTTGTTGTAATAGGAAGTGCCTGTGAAAGAGGAATCAAGCATTACGGACGAACCGTAAACAAGAAGGTTCGATGTAACAGAATTATTATCCTTGTCGAACATATACTTGCTGCCGAGAGCAATGGTGTTGTAAACGCCGTTCACGATCTGGGGCTCTTCGCCGTTCTGTGCAGCTTCCTGCATTTCATCGGTGAAAACAAAGGATGTATCCGCTGTTTTGAGAAGCGAATGTGTTGTAACGTTTCCGCTGCTTTCAAAGAGGATATTTACAGGACGCGCAAAATAGGAAATTACGGGGAGATCCATCTGTGCAACGTTGCCCGAGTAATCATTCTCTTCAATAAAGTTACGGATAGCATAAAGCGTCGATGTGCTTGCAAGATTGGAGGTATTCTCGTCGCCGACAACGCCGTTTCCGACTTCGATTCCCCATTCTGCAAGGAAAGCGTCGATATTCTTTGTTGCCTTCTGTGAAAAGCTTGCAAGATAGATAAGATTCCTGCCGTAGTTTCCGTCATTTTCAAGATAGTTGTAAAGCTTTTCGATAACCTCCTCGGAAAGGTCGTTTATCGGTGCGTTGATGACCATGATATCAGCATCATAGGGGAAATCCTCACCGTTCGGGTCAAATTCGGAAACGTCAAAGCCGTCATCCTCGAGAAGTGCACGGATAGAATCGTTGGAAATGTCCGTTTCGCCCGTATCCATGATAGCAGCTGACTTCGGAGCAGGATCGGTAACATACATAAGTGCGGATGTAAGAGCCTGTTCCGCCTTTGAAGATACGATATAATTCGAGAAGGTCTGATAGTTCATCTCTGTATTGAACAGATCGTTGACCGTCAGAACCTTGATGCGCTTGCCCGATGAAACAACGATGTTGTTAGCTGCAATATTTCCCTTGTAGATCTCGGAATACTTGTTTGCATAAGTCGGATCTGCGGTCATATCGACAAACTTAACGGTGATATTATCGCTGTTGAGGGCGTATTTTTTAAGCACCTCATAAGCCTGCTTGTAGTAGACGCTGCCTGCGTCCGTGAAGGTGTCCTCGGACGACATGGTAACGATCTCAACGGGCTCGGTGATGCTGTTGATATAGTCGATGGATTCCTGTGAGATCTCAAAATTGCCCTTTGAAGTAAGGTCGATCGTGAGGTCTGTTCTCTTGCCGGCAAGCGTAACGATAACGTTCACAAGTACAACGAGTGCAATAACGATCACCGTTATAGCGGTTGCGGCAGAGCCGTATTTAAGCTTCTTTGAATTGAAAGCTTTCTTTGGCTTCGCAGTTTTTGCTTCTGCGGAAGCGGCAGTGTTTTTTTCTTCGCTCATTGTGATATTCCTCCTTTCGATCAGTCAGCCCAACGGCGTTTTTCAAGCACGCGGACTGTAAGGAAGTTAAAGACGAATATTGCGCTTACGAAATAAACAATACTTCCGATATTAAAGATGCCCGATGCAAATTCTGTGTATCTTGTATAGAACGCAAGTCCCCTCATAATGCTGCTTAAAACTTCGTTGGAAACATTTCCTGCAAGAAGGTCAAGCATATAGAAGAACATGATGATAACAAAGCTTACGATAGCAGCAACGATCTGGCTCTCTGTGAGAGAGGAAACGAAGATGCCTATCGAGATAAAGGACGCGCCGAGAAGGATGAGTGCCGTTATCGTTCCGATGATCGTTGCCCATTCAAGCGTTCCCGCAAGTGTGTAAAGAACAACGAGTATAGGGATATATACCGAGATAGCGCAGAGGAAAACGCAGAGTGCAGCAAAGAACTTTCCTGCAACGATCCCTCCAAGGCTTATCGGTGCTGTGAGTAGGCACTGGTCGGTGCGCTGCTTCTTTTCTTCGGAGAAAAGACGCATCGTCATGAGAGGAATGAGTATCATCATTATGGTGAAAACGCTCGTGAAGATATATGTCGTATCGGTCGAGCCGTAGGTCATATTGATACTAACAAAGTAATTTCCCGTATAGAGGAAAAATGCGGTTATAAAAATGTATGCTATCGGAGAGGTGAAATAGGTTTTCATCTCACGCTTGAAAACTGCGCCCATTATTCTTCCTCCTCCTTTTCAGCTTCATTTATTTCGGCAGCTTCTTCCGTCTTTTCGGGCTTTTCTGCCTTTTCGTCAGACTTCTTGACGTTTATCTTGACATCATTTCCCATTGTGATCTTGAGGAAGATGTCTTCAAGCGACATTTCGTCCTTCCTCATTCCGAGGATGACCCAGTTTCGTGCAACGATCCGCTTGAAAAGCTCACGGCGGATATCGCAGCCTTCCTTGACCTCGATCTCATAATCATAGATGCCCGGCTCACGCTCCATATCGCCGTTTACGGAGATAACGCCCGGAACGGTCTTTATAAGCTTTAAGATCTCTTCACGGTTGCCGTCTATGCGCATGATAAGTCTGCTGTCGGCTGTGATATTCTCGGTAAGGTTCTCCGTTGTGTCGTCAGCGGCGATCTTGCCCTTGTTGATGATGATAACACGGTCGCAGACAGCCTGTATCTCGGAAAGGATATGCGAAGAAAGGATAACTGTGTGCTTCTTTCCGAGCTTTTTGATAAGCGTTCTGATCTCAATGATCTGCTTCGGGTCAAGACCGACCGTAGGTTCATCAAGAATAAGTATCGGAGGATTTCCGATAAGCGCAGAAGCAAGTCCGACTCTCTGCTTGTAGCCCTTTGAAAGGTTGCGGATAACTCTGTCGTAAACATCGGTTATCTTTACAAGGCTGCAAACGTCCTCAAGATGTGCTTTTCTCGGGAGGCTGCACTTTTTAAGCTCATATATGAATCCGAGATACTCCTTTACCGTCATATCAAGATAAAGCGGAGGGATCTCGGGGAGATAGCCTATCTCCTTCTTTGCTTTCATAGGCTCGTCAAGGATGTTTATGCCGTTGATAAGAGCCTCGCCAGAAGTGGAGGAGATATATCCCGTCAGCATATTCATCGTTGTGGATTTGCCTGCGCCGTTAGGTCCGAGAAAGCCGAGTATCTCGCCGTCATTAACGGTAAATGAGATATTGTCAACAGCTTTTTTGGAGCCATACTGTTTTGTAAGGTTTCTGACCTCGATCATTTATCAGCACCGTCCATTTAATTATTATTTTAACGTGAAAAAGCCGCATTTTACAGCTTTTTGCACACATTTCAACTATATTTTAACGCATAACTGTGTTAATACTGTGATAAGTTAGGCATAATTTCCCGATAAAAAGCTTATGCGGAGAGCTTTTCAATGCCCTTCTTTATTCTTTCAACAGTAACTTCCTTGCCCATGATAGCAGCAAGCTCAACGCCGCCGCCCGGAGTGGAAAGCTTGCCCGAGAGAGCCGCTCTGATAGGAAGAAGTATCCAGCCGACCTTTACGCCGAGCTTTTCAGCCTCTGCGGAAAGGATGTTGTAGATGTTCTCCTCTGTCCAGTCAGCTTCGGAGATGTTTTCAAGGAGAGGAAGCGAAGCTTTGAGTGCTTCAAGGCTGGTTTCGGGAGTTGTCTTCATCTTCTTGTTAAAGTAAAGGTCAACGTCGTATTCACGAAGCTCGTCAATGAAGTCAACACGCTCGGGTATCTGCGTGAAAAGCTCTGTTCTCGGCTGAAGAACTCTTGCAAGGACGTCAAGGTTCACGTTCTCGCTCTTGCAGGTCTGACGGATATACGGAAGAGCCGCTTTCTTGAATTCTTCAAGAGGAAGACGCTTTATCCATTCAAAGTTGATAGCCTTCATCTTCAGCGGGTCGAAGATCGCAGGCGACTTTGAAAGGCCGTGAATGTCGAACTCGTCAACAAGCTCGTCAAGAGTGAATATCTCGTTCTCGCCCTTCGGAGCCCATCCGAGAAGTGCGATATAATTGAGGATAGCAGGGATATAATAGCCTGCTTCAACGAAATCGCCGAAATATGCGTCGCCGTCACGCTTTGAAAGCTTGTGGGTTTCGTCACGCATGATATGCTCAACGTGGATATAGCAGGGAACCTCCCAGCCGAATGCCTCGTAAAGGAGATTGTACTTCGGAGCGGAGGAAAGATACTCGTTTCCTCTTACAACGTGAGTAATTCCCATAAGGTGATCGTCAACAACGTTTGCAAAGTTGTATGTCGGCATACCGTCAGCCTTGATAAGTATCTGGTCGTCAAGGTCAGCGTTCGGAACGGTGATATCGCCGTAAAGCTCATCGTGGAAGGTCGTTGTGCCGTCGAGCGGAACTCTCTGTCTGATAACGTAGGGAGTACCTGCGTCAAGGAGCTTCTGTACTTCATCTGCAGGAAGATCGCGGCAGTGTCTGTCGTAGGTCGGAGTTATGCCCTTTGCGCGCTGTTCCTCATGAACCTTATCCATTCTTTCCTTTGTGCAGAAGCAGTAGTAAGCCTTGCCCTTCTTGACAAGCTCTTCGGCATACTGCTTGAAGATGCCCATTCTCTCGGACTGGATGTAAGGACCAACGGGACCGCCGATATCGGGACCCTCGTCCCAGTTAAGTCCGCATACTCGGAGAGTATCATAGATAACATCCGTTGCGCCTTCAACAAAACGTCCCTGGTCGGTATCCTCGATACGGAGAATGAACTTTCCGTTGTACTTCTTTGCGATAAGGTAAGTGTAGAGTGCCGTTCTTAAATTTCCTATGTGCATAAAGCCCGTAGGACTTGGGGCAAATCTCGTTCTTACATTTTCTGTATTCATATTATCATTCCTTTCGGCAAATTTATCTATTTGGGTTCTCTAAAAGCCGAAACAAAGCCTCGTAATGAGTTTTATCAGCTGTAAGGCATCAAACCGCAGATATAAAAAATATCCCCATAAATGCCATATTATGTCACCGTTCCTTGTCATATCCCGAAATATTCGGAAACCCTTTTTACGTCAATATTTATCTGTGCTTTAAGCTCGTCAATGCCGCCGAACTTAACCTCTGGACGTATAAATTCCGCAAGCGAAAGCTTGACCTTTTCGCCGTAAATATCGCCGTCAAAGCCGATCATGTATGTTTCCGCAAGAACATCTCCGCTCTCGGAAACAGTGGGCTTAACTCCGATATTCGTTACGCCGAAATAAGTATTCTCCCCGACCTTCGCCCTTGAAGCGTAAACTCCGAACTTCGGAAGTATCCGTTCCGTTCCGAGCCGCTGGTTGATAGTCGGAAAATCTATTGTTCTTCCGATGCGATTGCCGCTTATAACGGGCAGCGTAAAGAAATATTCGTACCCGAGCAGGGCGTTCACTTCCCTTATTTGTCCGTCCGAAATAAGCTCACGGATATGTGATGAGGATATCTTTCTGCCGTTCTTTTCGCTTACGGGAGGAACGGTTATGACCGTTATGCCGCACTCTTTGCCGAGAGCTTTCAGCGTTTCGACATTGCCCGAAGCGTTTTTTCCAAATCGGAAATCTGTGCCGCAGACAACGTATTTCGCCCGCATTTTTTCGTGCAGCACTTCCCTGACGAAGCGTTCAGCCGTGTATTCCTTGAAGCTCCCGAAATCGGGCGAATATACATACTCCGCACCAAGCTGTTCAAGCATTGAAAGCTTGTCCTCACGGTTTAAGATACAGCCAAGACCGTCACCCTTTGATGTAACCGTTGCGGTATCAAATGTGAACACCGCTGCGGATATGTCCTTATTTTCACGGGCGATATCGGCAGCCTTATCTATCACGGCTCTGTGACCGAGGTGCACTCCGTCAAAAAGTCCTGCCGCAACTGCGGTTTGGCTGTTTATAACGGCATCTGTGCTTGTTATATCTATCGTAATATCACCCTCAGAAATTCTTGTAAACTGAAAATTCCATTGTTTCGACGTCTGCAATGCCAAGACCTATGAAGCCTGCGTCTGCGCCGAAAACACGGTGTATTCCGCCGCTCTTTATGCTGCCGCCCATCAGCTCTATTTTCAGCTTAACGCCGTTTCGGTAGAGCTTTTCTCTGTGAGCGTCCAGTTTTACTGACGGATAATCCCCGAAAACCTTGTCGATCGGGAGAAGATATTTCTCGGCAGAATTGCCGCTGTCGGCGTTCGCCTGAAGCTCTTCAAGGCTTACGCATTCGGCAAGCGTAAATCCGCAGGCAGCCGTCCTCACAAGGCTTGTCATAACTGCGCCGCAGCCAAGCTTTTCGCCGATATCATTTATAATAGTTCGGATATAGGTTCCTCTTGAGCAGGAAATCTCAAGCGTTCCTTCATGCGTTTTCTCGTCAAAGCCTGTCAGAACAAGCTTGTAGACCGTGACGGGACGTGCTTCACGCTCGACCTCTATCCCCTTTCGTGCAAGGTCATAAAGCCGCTGACCGTTGACCGTTACCGCCGAATACATCGGCGGTATCTGCATTATATCCCCTCGGAAATCCCCGAGAGAAGCTTCGAGCTTTTCTTTCGTAACTTCATCGGTGTGACCAAGCTCGGTCATTTTTCCCGAGGAATCCTGCGTATCGGAAGTAAATCCGAGCTTGAAGCCTGCGCAGTAGGTCTTATCGTGGTCGGGGATGATATCACAGGCTTTTGTTGCCTTTCCGACAAAAACCGGAAGCACTCCCGTTGCCATCGGGTCAAGCGTTCCTGCGTGGCCGAGTCTGCGAAGGCGCAGGATCCCCCTCATTTTTGCAATAACATCAAACGAGGTGAAGCCCTGCGGCTTGTTTACGCAGATTATTCCGTTTAAATTGTCATTTCGGCCGCCGATCATGCTTTTGCACCCGTTTCCGCAAGCGCTTTTCCGACTGCTTCAATGATCTTCGACTTTGCGTCCTCCATATCGGTCTCAAACGAGCAGCCTGCGGCCTTGATGTGACCGCCGCCGCCGAACTGCGCACAGATAGCCGAAACGTCAATGTCGCCCGTTGAACGTAGAGAAGCCTTGAACTTATGCTCCTCCTTCTGACGGATGAAAACGCCGACTTCTATCGTTTCGATAACGGTCGTAATGCTTGCAATACCCTCGAATTCCTCTGCAGGAAGTCCCGTTCTGTTTATATCGTCAAGCGAAACCGTCGCAAGCGAGCAGCGCTCGTCAAAATAGTATTCCATATTGCCGAGAACGTGCTGTTCAACGGCAAGTCTTGCTCTGCTCTTCTGATCGAACATCCTGCGGTTGATCTTTCCTGCGCCGATATCAAATTTCATCAGCTCCGCAGCCGCAAAATGCGTTTCGGAGGTGCAGGAATCGAACTTAAAGCAGCCCGTATCGGTCGCCATGCCCGTATAAAGGCACTTTGCGATCTTCTCATCACATTCGGTAAGCTTCTGACTGCTTAAAAGCTTGTAGATGACCTGACAGGCAGCCGCAGCGTGAGGCTCAACAAGCGTTCTTTTTGCGTATCCCGTATTTGAGATGTGGTGATCTATGCAAAGCTCCACCCTGTCGGCATAATGCGCCAGAGCCTTACCGAGAAGCTTCGGATCGGCAACATCGACAGCAACAACTGTCCTGACCTCAAAATCCATCGGCTCATAGCCTTCGTACATGAAGTCATAGCGCTTCGGGAGCTCATCGGAACAGTAGACATTCGCTTTCTTACCCATTTTGCGGAGTATTGCGCAGAGTCCGAAGCCTGAACCTATTGTATCGCCGTCGGGACTTGCATGGGTAAGGATATGATAGCAGTCGTTTTCACGTAGAAAATCCGCTGCTTCTTCAAAATTTATCTGCAAAACATCACAACCTTTTATTCGGTATCGGTAGGGGTTCTCTAAAAACCGGGACACGAGCATATTTTCGTTCATGACTTACATCAGCTGCAAGGCAACAAACCGCAGTAATACTTGATGTATTACA